>NZ_JAJEQN010000009.1:0-102658 GCF_020687335.1 Anthropogastromicrobium aceti | reverse complement strand
CCAAAGTCCTTGCGATGTACGCAGGCACTAGAACTCCGTCAATGGAACCCCAGTGGCTTGCCGCTGGGTTAAGTCAGTTTTCCATATGTAACACCGATATGCTTTGCGAAATAGCTTACTCGCTTCGGAATGTGCTGCAAGGCTTTGTCTGCAAGTTTTTTAATCTCCTCATTTGTCAAATACTCACTTTCCACAAACTCGCCTTGTGTTTCCTTCCTCTTTGCTTCCTGCTCTCTGATTTTCTCGATATGCTTTTGTATCCAGCCTTCCTTCTCTCTTAAAATACGCTCAATATCGCTTTGAGGCGCATACATTGGTGCTCGCACTGTCACTGATAAATCTGGATTAATCTGGATTGCCAGCGTCTTTCTGTTTGAGCGTATTATTTTAACATTCATGGCGAATCTCCTATTTTTATGCGGTAATTATTTATACCCATCACAAAACACAATTTTGCATGGCTCCGAATAGTTACCATTATACTATACAAGAAAGATGCGTTCATTTCCAGATCAAATCACCGTTTTATCCATGAACTATAGCGTTACAGTTCACGGCAAAGCCCGAAGGTGAATGGATTTCACGAGACGGACACTTGGAGCAGGTCTTTCAAAGTAATGTATAATAAGAAATAACATAAAAGGAACCTGCGGAGTTTGGTCCGTCGACGAAACCATTGCACCGAAGGGCTTTCGTAACGTAGCCTCATGAACAGTAACACTATAACTTCTTTCTCCCCCTTTTCTTATAGTCCTCGTCTATCCGTTTCTTCCAGTCCGCCTTCAACGGTGCACTGCATCTTACGGAACAAATTGCATCACTGACTACTTCGTAGTTTAATGCAGTTCCCTCGCTGTCGCAGTTATAGTTGACTGCACGGTCTGCTCCTATGCCAAAGTGACTTGCTGTTTCTACTGCATCGATATTTGCTCCCAGGAAAAGAAATTCCCAGCCATACTTTACCTTCTGGCGCTCGATCATTTTCTTAACCTTGTCACTGCTGTAATACCGGCTAGCATTCTCCATTCCATCTGTCGTGATTACAAACATGGTGTGCTCTGGTACATCTTCTTGGCGTGCATACTTATGGACATTTCCAATATGATGAATTGCTCCGCCAATTGCATCTAATAAAGCTGTTGTTCCTCGTACCGTATAATCGTGTTCTGTCATTGGCTGAATATCCTTCACATTTACGCGATCATGCAAGACCTCGCTCACATTGTCAAATAAAACCGTTGAGATCAATGCTTCGCCCTCTGCCTGTTTCTGCTTTCTAATCATTGAATTAAATCCGCCAATGGTATCGCTCTCTAATCCACTCATGGAACCGCTGCGGTCGATAATAAAAACAAGTTCTGTCAAATCCTTTCTCATGTGCCTTTCCTCCCAATTATCTCGCCACTTAGGCGTATTTTAATTACCATACAAAAATGGCTGCTTGGTTTTTCACCTCACAGCCACATGATAACATTTTCTTTTATTGGAATGGTCGCATGAGAAGCGACATTTTCAAATTTGATATTACTACCTAATGTATTTATTATCCTCCAATGAGGCTTTGGTCAAAGGCAAACAATGCCTCATTAATCTCATAGACATTATAATTGCCCTGTTCAACAAAATACTCTACAATAATGTCAAATTTGCTTGAATGAGAAAGCGCAAAACCTGCTTTTTGAAGCATGTCCTGCATCTCTGAAAGCGGCAATTCCAACGCTAATGCAAATGCTAGAACTGTTGTCTTGGATGGCTTATAAAACTTATCGGAGCGAATCTTAGAAAACAATTTTCGATCAATATTTGCTTTCTTATAGCACTGAGCGTCTGTCATTCCACTCTCATCAATCTTTCGCAGAAGCATTTGCGAAAAGCTCTCATCAAGCTGCTTCAATGCTTCCTCTAATGTTTTCTTTTTTCCAGGATATACTGCCTTTAGAAAAACATCTTCCTCTCTAGTTATCTCTTCCTCAGTCGCAAGATACCGTGCCTCTTCCGCTGCCCGATCAACATGTTCTTCTACATAGCGATCATCTATATAAGACGCAATATCATCAAATAGTTTTTCGCTGATCTGATACGAATTACGATCAAAAATGACAAGATATACTTTAAGCTCTTGTTCCAATAAGAAAGCTTGAATTGTATCTACAGCCACTTTTAATGCCTGATCTTTGGGGTATCCGTATATTCCAGACGAAATCAATGGAAACGCAACAGATTCGCACTCGTATTTTTTTGCAAGTTCCAGTGATGTGCGATAGCAGGATTCCAAAAGTTCCTTTTCATGATATTTTCCACCCTGCCAGCGCGGACCAACAGCATGAATCACATACTTGCAAGGAAGCTTATATCCTCTTGTGATCTTTGCACTTCCTGTTTCGCACCCATGTAATGTTCTGCATTCTTCAAGAAGCTCTGGACCTGCTGCCCTATGAATGCAGCCATCCACTCCGCCTCCGCCAAGCAGAGAACTGTTTGCAGCATTAACGATTGCATCTACTTTTAATTTTGTGATATCGTTGCGAATAATTTGTAATGGCATACTGCTCCCCCTATCTATTACTTTTCCAATATTTCCAAATACAGCCCTTACAGCCTAATCACCTTACTCCAGGCCTTTCTTCCCTGTTCATCTGTTACCTCTGCACGTATAAATTTCTCCCATGGCTGTACATGGCATACTGCTTTTGTCAGTCCTGTTCCTCTATGACCACGCTCTGGCGCCCATACGGCATTGGAAAAGAAGGAAATGCGGCTGACTGGTGAGCATAGTACTGTTATCTCATCGCCATTTCTTCTAATATGAATCTCTGGTCCCTGCGTTGCGTAAAACTTTTCTTCTTTAATTGCCTGTAGTAGCGCCTCATCTGAATCTGTAATCTTGGCTTCAAGCATAATCCATGCCTTTGTCTCATCGCAGTTATACATATGCGTATCATCATCTGCAACCAACGGATAAAATAAGCCCTGGCATGCTGCTGTATCAACAAAATCACCGGAATATGGACGTGAGGACTCACCCTCATCAGATACAGAGTTGAAAATTTCAGTAGCGTCCACACCATTAAGTGCTGCTGCCTGCTGCGCCGTATTTAATGACCATGCCGGATGCGCCAATATGGCAATTCCGCTGCAGCGGTGAACCTCATCAATAATCTTTTGTGGTCCTGCCTCCTGTGTCAGATTTGGCTTTTTGCTGCATCCGATGCCAAGAATATGGTATATACCAGTGCTGGCATCGCCTCCGCCAATATTATATTCAGCTCCTGATAAAATACGCAGACCGCCAATCTCTCCACTATCACGATGAATCCAATGATCTGTAATCGCAACTACATCATATCCTGCTTTTTTATAAATTTCTGCCGCTTCTTCTGGTGTTTTTGAGCCATCAGAAAGTGTCGTGTGCATATGTAGATTTACTTTAAGGCGGCTTACGCCGAACATGTCTTTTTCCATAGTCATTTTCTCCAATCTTGTTTTTCTTGTCCTATTTTACCACGTTTTTTGCGTTCTGTACAATCGTATTGCAAAATTCCTGGCAAAATAAAAAATAGCGCCAAGCTACCCAGCGCTATTTTTATATTTATTCTGTAATTTTATTAAAGAAACATGAATATGATCCCGTATGACATGCTGCTCCTTTTTGTGCTACTTTTGCTAAAAGCGTATCCTTATCACAATCTGCATAAAGAGATTTCACATATTGAAAATGACCGCTTGTTTCGCCTTTTAGCCATCTGCTTTTGCGGCTGCGGCTATAATAGCACATGGTTCCTGTTGCGGCTGTCTCAAGATATGCTGCTTCATTCATGTAGGCTAACATTAGTACCTGACCTGTTTTATAATCCTGTACTATGCACGGGACAAGTCCAGATGTATCCTTTTTTAGCTCATCCCATGAAATCTCTGCCTGAAATGGAACTGCCACAAATTCATTTTCGTTTGTAACTTCACCTGCCATTTGCTTTACCATCCTTTCTTACAGACTTCCCTTTGTTGAAAGTACATCTGTAATGCGCGGATCTGCAATTGTTGCCTTGTCAAGTGCCTTTGCAAAGGCTTTGAACATGCCTTCTATGATATGGTGGCTGTTCTCGCCTGCCAATTGACGAATATGCAGATTCATTGATGCTGAATATGAAATAGCATAGAAAAATTCTTTTGCCATCTCTGTATCAAATCCTCCCACGCGCTCTGATGAAATTGATGCTTCATAGCCCAAATATGGTCTGCCTGATAAATCAATTGCGCAGAGAATAAGTGCTTCATCCATAGGAAGAATGCAGTCTCCATAGCGGCAAATAGACTTTTTGTCGCCTACTGCCTGTGCTATCGCCTGACCAAGCACAATGCCGACATCCTCTATCGTATGATGGCAATCGACCTCAAGATCACCAGTTGCCTTTACTGTCAAATCAAACAGACCATGACGTGCAAAGCTGTTTAGCATATGATCAAAGAAGCCAATTCCTGTAGAAATATCTGCCTTTCCGCTGCCATCCAAATTTATGGTCAGAGTAATTTGTGTTTCCTTTGTATTTCTTGTAATAGTACTGATTCGCTGCTGCATAGTTTCCTCTCCTTTTGATACCCGATTACTCTTTGTCATCTTCAAAACGAACACGGATGGAATTAGCATGCGCTGTCAGGTATTCGCTTTCTGCAAACTGAATAATATCCCTGCTGACTGGCTTTAATGCCTTCTTGGAGTAATAAATAATACTTGATTTCTTTACATAAGCATCTACGCCAAGCGGTGAGAAAAACTTTGCCGTTCCGTTTGTCGGAAGAACATGGTTTGGTCCTGCAAAGTAGTCGCCAAGCGGCTCACTGCTGTACTCTCCCATAAAAATCGCACCGGCATTTCGTACCTGTGTCATCGTCTCAAATGGATTTATTGTCTGAATTTCAAGATGTTCTGGTGCAATTTCATTTACTACATCTACTGCATCGTCCATAGAATCTGCTACAAGAATATAACCATAATTATCAATGGACTTTTGCAGAATCTCTTTTCTGGATAATCCTGCGATAAATTCTTCTGTCAGCTTTGATACTTCCTCGGCAAGCTTCATGCTGGTTGTAACAAGAATAGCGCAGGCAAGCTCGTCATGCTCTGCCTGTGACAAAAGATCTGCTGCAACGAACTTTGCATTTGCACTCTCATCTGCAAGAACCATGATCTCACTAGGTCCGGCAATGCTGTCGATGCTGACATGACCATATACAGCCTTCTTTGCAAGCGCAACATAAATATTTCCAGGACCTGCAATCTTATTTACCTTCGGAATAGATTCAGTACCAAATGCAAGTGCGGCAATTGCCTGCGCACCGCCAACCTTATAAACTTCTGTTGCACCCGCAATGTGAGCTGCTGCCAGAGTGACTGGATTAACCTTTCCGTCCTTGCCAGGAGGTGTCACCATAACAATACGATTTACGCCTGCTACCTCTGCCGGAATGATATTCATTAAAACAGAAGACGGATATGCAGCCTTTCCGCCTGGAACATAAAGACCCGCACTGTCTAGTGGTGTAACTCTCTGACCAAGAATCGTGCCGTCCGGTGTCGTGTCAAACCATGAGAGCTGCTTTTGCTTTTCATGGAATGCACGGATATTCTTCATAGATTTTACCATTACTTCCATCAGCTTTGGATCGACCTGTTTAAGTGCCTCATCAATCTCTTCTTTAGTCACTCTAATGGTGTCCTTTGTCACTTTAACCTTGTCAAACTTCTCGGTATATTCAAACAGCGCTTCATCACCGCGCGCCTTCACATCATCTACAATTGCCTGTACAGTATCGGCATATTGTCCGTAGTTGTTCGGATCTCTCTTTAACAGATCTGCTAACAAATTTTCCTTTGATTCCTTGCTGAGCTTAACAATTCTCATGTGTGTTCCATCCTCTCTGTCTGCTATTTTCTTTTTTCAACCGCAGTCTTAAAACCGGCTAAGATCTTATTGATTCGCTCGTTTTCCATCTTCATGCTTACCTGATTTACAACCACACGGGCTGACAGCGGGCAAATCTCCTCTAATACCTCAAGTCCGTTTTCCTTAAGCGTCGTTCCTGTCTCAACTATATCTACAATAACCTCAGACAAGCCAACAATTGGTGCTAACTCGACTGAACCATTCAGCTTAATAATTTCAACTGTCTGATGCTTCTTATTATAGAAGTAATCCTTCGCGATGACCGGATATTTTGATGCCACACGAATCAGTTCATGGTGCTTAAGGCGCTCTCTTGCCGATGCAGGGCCAGCCACGCACATACGGCATTTGCCAATGCCAAGATCCATCACCTCATATAGATTTCGTCCTTCTTCAAGGATGGTATCCTTTCCTACTACACCAATATCAGCTGCACCATATTCCACATATGTCGGAACATCAGATGCCTTTGCCAGAAAAAATTTTAATTTTAGCTCTTCATTTACAAAAATCAGCTTACGGCTTGTCTCGTCCTTCATCTCCTCGCATGTAATGCCGGCAAGCTCCAGCATCTCCATTGCTTTTTTTGCCAAACGACCCTTTGCAAGCGCAAATGTAATATATCTCATAAAGCGTATTCTCCTTCTTATGCTTCTTCTCCGATCAAATCAGAAAGCAAATGTCGTTTGCGGTCATCTGTGAGTACATTTATAACCTCAACATATTTTCCTTCCTCATCAATATAAAAGATACCACCAATACCGCTTCTCTTCGCATACGCAATGTAGTCATCAATTGTCTTTTCATAAAACTTTTTCATAAGCGTAACTGAGGAATCTGCTCTTAATACATTTGCAAGACGAATGGCAAGATCCTTCTGACTTCTCTCATAAAGAAGAATTGTTCCAAGATAATCAGTGTCAATATCAATCTGCTGTCTTGACATAGCCATCAACAACTCATCTACATAAATACCAAAGCCGATAGATGGTGCGTCCTTTCCGAACTGGGAAAGCAACTTGTCATAACGGCCGCCCGTTGCAATAGGTGTTCCGCTTCCATATGTATATGCCTTGAAAATGATTCCTGTATAATACTGAAATTTGCCAAGCATACCAAGATCAAACGTAATATATTTTTCCAGTCCGTAGGAAGCAAGAATCTTATACAGCTTTTCAAGACGATATATTGCGCTGAGCGCCTTATCATTATCTGTAAGAGACGCTGCCTCATGGATCTGACTGATGCCTCCAAACAGCTTTGGCATAGAAAGAAGTGCCTGCTTTAACTGTTCAGGAAGCTCTTTTGCCGAAAGCATTTCCTCTACACCAAAATAGTTTTTCTGCTCAATCAGTGTTCTAAGCTCGTCTGTCTCCTGCTCATTAAAGCCTGCTTCTTCTACTAATCCATTAAAAAAATCAACCTGTCCGATCTCAACCTGAAACTCTGTCAGACCGCTGACCTGAAGAGACTGAATCAGCATAGCAACCATCTCTGCATCTGCATCTGTTGTCGTATCGTTAATCATCTCTGCGCCCATTACGGTAGACTCTTTTAAACTTCCGCGCAAGCTCATGTTGTTGATGAAAATGTTTCCATTATAACAAAGACGCACTGGCATGTCCTCATCCATGAAATATTTTGCCGCACATCTTGCAATTGACGGTGTAATATCAGGCCGAAGCACTAGTGTATTTCCATCGCGGTCAAAAAATTTAAACATCTGATTTGATGCAACTGAACCTCTGTCTTTATTAAATATATCAAAAAACTCATATGATGGTGTCTGGATGCTGCGATAACCAAAACGGTGGAAAACCGCTCCGATTTTTGCGCTGACAGTTTCCTTCTTCGCGCATTCTTCATTATACAGATCTCTTACACCCTCCGGTGTGTGCAGTAAACTGATTGCCATATTTTCCTCATTTCCTGCAGCACGTTTACTTTAGCAAATTAACGTGCTACCATGGTAATTTATGAATGTTAAATACGATTATAGCGAAGCAGCTTTCATTTGTCAAGTCCCATTTCCATTTGACTCATCAGCATGACGCAAAAGATCAAGCTGAAGCTGCTCCAAAAAGTGTAAAAACACGCCATTTTTTATTGGAATCTGCAGTGTCTTATCGATCTCGTCATATGTAAAACTCTTTCTTCCGCCATTTTTGCCGCGATTCCAGAAATAGACGATATCAGAAAGCGGCACATAATACGCTTCATGACGGTGCGTATAATACAACAGAATAAAAGCAATTCCGTTTTGTTCTTCCATTGCCTGCATAAATTTTACCTGATGCTCATGAATATTCTGCAGTGGAAAGGTATCAACTGCAGATTCCTTCGCATCAAAGCAGATTGGAATGCCCTGAACTGCACCAATATAATCGACTGTACTTTTTTGATCAAAATATGCAAGCGTTATATGACGCGTCTCCTGATCAATATTGATTGGTTTTATTGGAGTCGGAATCTTCTGAATTAGCGCAAGCTTTTTTGTGCTGTACTGCTCAATCGTATAGTTGATCATATCCTCTAATGCCGATCCTCTAAGTCCTCTTGATTTCCATGTTGGCATACGTATTACTCCTTCCAGTCATGGATTTTTGCATACTCCATTGCCTTTAAAAAATCATTTGGAAGCGGTGCCTGAAAGCTTTTTTGGGATAGATATGAAAAATGACCCTCACAGACAGGAAATACCATCTCATATGCATGAAGAAGCTGTCTCTTTGTGCCTGCCTTTTTTCTAAACTGCTCATTTATGCTGCTGTCACCATATTTTGAATCTCCAATGATTGGATGATTTATACTTGACAGATGAGCACGAATCTGATGAGAACGTCCTGTCACTAAAAGCACCTTTAAAAGCGTTGCCTGCTTTGTAGCTGCTACTGGCTCATATACAGTCTCAATCGCAAGAGCATCTTTTTTAAGATGCTCTGGAAATTCTTCAAGTGTCTCGTGGACCTCTACTTTATTTGTTTTTTCATCTTTATACAGATATCCTTTAAGCTTTTGCTGTCTGGTTACGCAGCCTGCCACTAGTGCCATATAATATTTGTGCAGATCTCTTGTTCTAAACTGTTCTGATAAAAACTGAAGACCTCGTATGGAAAAACCAGCCGCAATTAAGCCTGATGTATTTCTGTCTAAACGGTTGCAGACAGAAGGACGGCAGACTAACAGCTGCTCATTTGTTACTTTTTGTGTAGAAAGTGCATAGCCAATGACCTTTTCTACCATGGAAACATCTTTTGGCGATGCTTTCTGCGAAAGTTCTCCCGCTGCTTTATTTATCAGCAATATATCATCATCTTCATATATAATGCTCTTTGGTGAGAGCGATACGTTTTGAGTCTGTGTCTGAATACTGGAAGCTTTTTTTTCATCTGTATTTCCACGGAATTTTTCAATCGTGTCCTCTGCCAAAAATAGCTCAATGCAGTCTCCCGCGCAGAGTTTTTCGCTTCCATCACACTTTTTTTTGTTGCAGGTAATGTTCTTTTTTCTAAGCATCTTATAAAAGAAGCTCTTTGGCGCCTCTGGCATATATCTGCTTAAATATTTGTCTAAGCGCTGGCCTTCTTCTGCTGCCTGAATTTGTAATTGTCTCATATGGCAATTCCTCTCAGCACACCCTCGATTTTAAGAAGTTTTTCATCACAGCTGGCGCGATCCCACTTTTCAAGCTCGCGGATGCGGTTTAAATAATTTTTCCAGTCACGGATAACAAATATATCCGCCTTTAAGTCGTTAGCCTTCATAAAGCTCTTTATATACTCAGCTGTCTTTTTTTCTGATACATTCTTATCAGAACAATAGCAAAAAACACCTTTCTCATGAATACACGCATAATCTAGCAAAAATGACTTATCTGTTTTTGATGTAATGACAAGCTCAGTATCTAAAATTCCTTTACCTACAATAGATGCCACCTGCTCATACTCCTTATCTGGGCACGGCTGATATTTCCAAAGTGCAATCAAAATGACAAGCTGATTTACCATTGGTATTACTGAAACCATAGCCACAACCGTAAGCAGATTTTTGCGGCTTCCCGTTGTCACAACGCCAATCACCACAAGACCTATGATGCCGATTAAAAGACCAAGTACCTCTCCTAACAGCAGGCACTTCTTGCGTTTGATATAGCCATGATGACCTTTTTTTATTCGAAACATAACTACTGTGTCCTCCATTATATGAACTCTGTGTAATCTCTCACCCATCCATCGGCAAGCGCAAGCTTTTTCTCGCGAAGCGGCTCTGAAAATTCATCTTCTACTGCAAATACAGTCATCCCTGCCGCTTTTCCTGCCATGATTCCCGCCGGAATATCTTCAAATACAACACAGTCACACGGATTCAAATTAAGAAGCTTCGCTGCTTCTAAATAAACATCTGGTGCTGGTTTTCCGGCTTTTACATCACAGCTAGTCACTATAGCTTCAAAATATGATGCTATACCATGCGATTCTAATACAGCCTGAATCAATTTGCGTGAATTGCTGCTTGCAATGGCAATCTTGCACCCATTTTTATGAAGATAAGAAAGAAATAGTGCTGCACCTGGTTTTAATGCGACCTCATGACAATACTTTTCATATGCCATCTGATTCCAACAGTCTTTAATTTCGTCAACCGTCTCTTTCAGGCAAAAGCGCCTTTTAAAATAGGCAGCTGTCTCTGTAAAGCTCATTCCTTCAATTTCGTCATGAAGATCATCTGGCACATCATATCCATGCTTTCCCAGATAACTGACGTCAATCTCTTTCCATACATTCATTGAATCTACAAGTGTGCCGTCTAAATCAAAGATCACACCCTTTGCATTTTTCACAATCAGCTTTCCTTCAGACATTCAAGCTCCTCCTGTGTCAGTGCGCGGCTCTCACCAGGTGCAAGTGTTTCGTCTAGCTTAAGGCTTCCCATTGAAAGGCGCTTTAAATAAACAACTGTTACTCCAACTGCCTCGAACATTCTCTTTACCTGATGAAATTTTCCTTCCTGAACAATTACCTTTGCCTCACAATCTCCAATAATTTCCAACTTTGCAGGCATTGATGTGAAATCGCCAAGATCTATGCCTTCTTCAAATTTTTTTACAGCATCTGCCGGAATTGGAAGATCTGTTTTTGCAAAATAACATTTGTCAACGTGATGCTTAGGAGAAAGAAGTCTGTGACAAAGCTCCCCATCGTTTGTAATTAAAAGAAGTCCTTCTGTGTCAATATCGAGGCGTCCAACTGGAAATAAATCCTTTCGCTTATCGTCTAATAAATCAAGAACAGTCTCTTTTTTCTTATCCATGGTTGCTGTAATTACGCCAGCCGGCTTGTTTAACATATAGTATGCATACTGAGAATAAAAAAGCTTCTTTCCATCAAGCGTAATGCTGTCGTTCTCTGGATCTACCTTTAATTCTGGTTTTGATGCGTGCACACCATTTACGCAAACGCGTCCTTTTTTGATCATATCCTTGACCTGGCTGCGCGTTCCCACTGGAATCTGTGTCAAAAACTTATCAAGACGCCACTCCATTACATCCACCTCCAGCCTGCAAGATACTTATTTTTCACTGATCCGCCTGCTGCCTTTCCAAAGCCGAGCGGATAATTGTCTACACAAATCAAAACCCAACCCTTCTCTACAGATTCTTCATCTTTTAAATCAATCGTCTCACCCTTTAAATAACGAATTACGCGATCATCCTCTCTTGACAGATAAAGTACATTTGGATATTCATCTGCACGAAGCGCCATTGCTAATGCCTGACTTGGTTCAAAGCGATTTTTCAGGCACTCACCAAGAAGCAGACCAGAGCGCATTATACGAAGGCCTTTTAAATCACGTCTGCAGTCTGGATGAACAAATACTTTTTCCTGACGAATCTCCAGACGATCAAGCGCAAGCGGTTTCTTTACAGTCTGCAAAAAGTCGAAAAGCTCCTGCGGCATTTTGGCTTTTTCTGTCTGTCTTTCTTTTAGACGGCTGCTCTCTCCCTTCTTTTTAAGGAGTGCAAGGAAATGGCCTTCTCCTTTCATTCGATGCGGCCAGATACGCACACATTTTGTGAGTTCTTGATTGTTATCTGACCATTCCGGATGACCATGGTCAAAGCCTTCATACCACTCTGGCTCTACAAGCTCTAAATCTGGATCTTCTTTAAGCATGCGTGACACAATCTGTTCATCTTCAAGCGGTGAAAATGTACATGTTGAGTAAAGCAGCATTCCGCCTGGACGAAGCATCTTTAATGCATATGAAGTAATCTCCTGCTGCAGCTTGACAAAATAGTCATTTCCATGCTCCACCCAGCTTTTCATAACTGAAGGTTCCTTTCTAAACATTCCTTCACCTGAACATGGCGCATCAATAAGAATCTTATCAAAATAGCTTTCAAAATGCTCTGCAAGCTTGTATGGTGCCTCGCTGATTACATAAGCATTTGAAATGCCAAACAACTCAAGGTTCTTTAATAATGCTTTTGCTCGTGAATTACTAATATCGTTGCTTACTAAAACTCCTTTTCCCTTAAGCTTTGCTGCCAGCTCAGTACTCTTTCCTCCTGGAGCTGCACAGATATCAAGCACGCGATCACCTGGTTCAATAGGAAGTACGTGTGCCGGTGTCATTGCTGATGGCTCCTGCAGATAATACAGACCGGCATAATAATAAGGATCCTTTGCCGGCTTATCTTTTCCACTATAATAATAACCATTATCAATCCACGGTATCTTTTTAATCTCGAATGGACATATTTTTTCAAATTCTTCTGGCGTGAGCTTATTTGTATTGACGCGAAGGCCGTAAACACGCTCCTCACTGTAGCTGTCAAGGTATGCATTAAACTCCTCTGGTGACAGCAGTTTTTTCATGTTCTCTAAAAAAGAAACTGGTAATTCCATATACACCTCATGTTTTTCTTATCGTTGGCATAAAATAAAGCAAGATAAATGCCTGGTGGCTGTATGCTTCTTACTCTTTTCTCTGCCGTATTTCTAATATTTTTAATTTATAATCCTGCACTGTGTACGCTCGGCGCCACGAAAGGTCTTTCGCTGTGGTACAAGCAGGTTTTGCCAGCTCTGTTTCCTGCAATGGCTGCCGCATCCTTTTTGATTAGCCGAAAATCCGTACAAGCCGCATTAAAACATCTTCCTTTTCCATCTGGCGCAGCTTTTCTAAGTGGACTTTTATGTGGAAGTCCGATGGGTGCTCTGACATGCAGCGGTCTGTACGCCAGCAAACTTCTCTCCAAACGGGCAGCTCGGTGGATTGTTTGCTTTGTTCAGCTGCCAAGCCCACTATTTTTGTCTGGCTTTGTCGCATCTGCTTTGCTTGCGCTGCCTACAAAAATGCGTTTTGTTTTTCTTTTATGTGCATATCTGCCTTTTTTCGCATCTTTTTTGCTGTGCACGCTTCTTTTTTTCTTAAAATCCGTAGCAAAACGCAGTATTTCAACTAAAAAAAATGTACAAGAAACATCTTCGCCAGAGCCTTCGCTAAATGATATCTGCGATACTTGTCTGCTTCTTTTAGTTAGAATCGGTGTGCTTTTAATGTTTTTCTCGATTCTTTCTGAATTTTTAACTATTGCAACACCACAATCAACCGCCCAAACGATCTTAATCGGAATGCTTGAAATGACAACTGGGATCAGCAAGATTAGTTCCCTCAATACACTTTCTTTGCGTTACAAATCAGCCATCTGTCTTTTTTTACTTGGCTTTGGCGGAATCTGTGTTCATATTCAGGTGCGCCAAGCCTGGCAGCAATCTGATTTTCCGATATTTCGTTACATACTTGTGCGTTTTTTATTTGGGCTGTGCAGCAGTCTATGTTTTCTTTTTCTGAATAGTTAAATTTAGACTTATTTAGACTTAGAAAAGGAAAGACCGCTGCATCAGGCAGCGGCCTATAAGCCTGAATTTTATTCTTCTTCAGACTGCTCTTCTTCTGCCGTATCTGCAGGTGCGGCACTGATGATTACATCTTCTGCCTTTGGCAGCTCCTTACGATTTGCACTGATTGTCTCAACGGTAGTATTCATAGTGGATAACATCTCCTCATACTTTTCCTTTAATCCGTCTAAGCCCTGTGCAAGAGTCTGCTCCATACTTCCCATCATATCATCAGTATAAGCAATTGCACCTGTACGAAGTGCATTTGCATCCTCGATTGCCTTATTAACAATTTCGTTTGCCTGCTGTGTTGCCTGTGTGATGATTTCGTTTGCTCTCGCATAAGCACGCTTTGTGATCTCACTCTGGTTAACCATCTCGCTTGTCTGAACGTTTGCAGCACTGATAATAGCCTCTGCCTGCTGCTTTGCATCGTTGATGATCGCATCCTTGTTGTTTAAAATCTTCTGATATTTTTTGATCTCATCAGGTGTGCGGTGACGAAGCTCTACTAAAAGATCTTCTAACTGTGCCTTATCTACAACAATCTTTGTACTTGAAAACGGCTGAAGCTTGCAGCCATCAATAAACTCTTCAATTTCTCCAATTAACTGTTCAATTTTGCTCATTTTAATTTTCTCCTTTATATCAGACGTCATATCAAGCGTCTGCTTTTTTACTTTTATTTATTGTTATTTCTTTGTGCAAACTTTTGCTTGATAGCCTTTTCAACTGGTTCTGCGACAAATGCACTTATATCGCCTCCGTACTGGGCAACTTCTTTTACAATGCTGGAGCTAAGGTATGCATATTCCAGGCTGGTTGTAAAGAAAATCGTATCAACCTCTGGTGCAACCTTTCGATTTGTCTGTGACATCTGAAGTTCATACTCAAAATCAGTGACTGCTCTTAATCCTCTGATTAAAATATGTGCACCACTCGCACGCGCAAAATCAACAAGCAGTCCTTCAAAGGAACGAATCTCTACATTGGGATATTGCGCTGTCACCTGCTTTAGCAAAGCAACCCTTTCCTCCACTGTAAACAGCGGTGATTTTGCACTGTTTACAAGCACACCAACAATCAAATGATCAACTGTTTTACTGGCACGCTCGATAATATCCATATGTCCGCGTGTCACTGGGTCAAAGCTTCCCGGATAAATTGCTATTGTCTTTCCCATACTGACTTATGCCTCCCGACTGCTTTTTTGCAAAAAAATATGTTTGTTTGTCTTGTATTCCTTTACGCGAACAACATCAAAGCAAGCAAGTTCATCCTCGCTAAACTCTCTGTCAAGTGTTGCTTCGATTATAATCTGCGTATCCTCATCAGCTATTTTGCTGTCAGCAATTGCAGTGAGCACTTCCTTTTCTGCATTCAGCTGATAGGGCGGATCCATAAAGATAATATCAAAATGCATTTTTTTTGCATCCAATGCATGTATAGCACCTGCACAATCCTGACCAATAACTATTGCCCTGTCTGCCAGATGCGTCTTTTCCAGATTCTGACGAATACACGAAAGTGCTTCTTTGCTGTTATCTACAAAAACAGCCTTTGCAGCACCGCGGCTTAATGCCTCAATGCCTATAGCACCGCTTCCTGCAAACAAATCAAGAAAATGACAGCCTGGCAAGTCATTCTGGAGAATATTAAATAACGTTTCTTTTATACGGTCCGTAGTTGGACGCGTTTCCATTCCTTTTGGTGTAACAAGTGGCAACCTTCTGGCTGTACCTGCAATTACTCTCATATGTCTTCCACCTTGTTCTATGTTTGTTTTTCTAAATTTTGTAGTTTTGTATACTCTAACTACTCTATTATAGTATGCAAAAAACAATCTGACAAGTGCTTTTTCGCGGTTTTATTTATTCACGCAAAAAAGGAAGCAGAGTATTTGTCCCTGCTTCCTTCTTGTTACTGGCTTAGATGATTACTTGTTGGACATTTCCTTTTCCTGCTTTTCAATCATCTTCTTCACCATATAGCCTCCGACACTTCCGTTCTGGTAAGAGGTCAGATTTCCGTTATAACCGTTTGTTAACGGTACACCCAGCTCATCAGCAACCTCCATCTTAAACTGGTCGAGCGCCTGCTTTGCTTCTGGTACTTCAATTCGATTACTGTTCTTATTTGTAGACATCAGTAGTCCTCCTTTTTTTCTGTGCGTATTGCTCTGTTTCACAGTTTTTTTGTAAGTGTGTTGTTTGTAACTTTACATCAAAGCTTTGTTGTTTGTTACATTCCTAGTATATGCACAGATAAAAAGATTACGCTGGTAAGTTATGAGAAATTTTTATATCAGAAACTCTAAATGCTGTGCGTCTCCACCTCTGCCATAACCTGCGCACTGTCGGCAGCCTCTTTCGCCCACTTTAAAAGCTGCGCATCCTGATAGATATCAGCGACTGCAAAGGCAATTTCACCGCTCTGACGTATTCCAAAAAAATCACCAGGTCCGCGAAGCTTTAAATCTTCGTTTGCAATTGCAAAGCCATCGTTTGAATGATTGAGTACTTCAAGACGCTTTGCTGATTCTTCTTTTCCTGAGGTGTCTATCATTATGCAATATGACTGCGCATCACCGCGCCCAACACGGCCGCGAAGCTGATGCAACTGTGCCAGACCAAAGCGCTGTGCATCCTCAATCAAAATGACAGTTGCATTTGGTACATTAATTCCAACCTCGATTACTGTTGTCGAAACAAGTACCTGCGTCTCATTCTTTGCAAAATGTGCCATAATATCATCTTTTTCTTTGGCTTTCATTTTTCCATGAAGATACTCAATTGAAATATAGGAAGGCAAAGCTTCTCTCAGCTGTTCTGTATAACTGACAACATCTGCCCCCTGCGATGTCTCGCTCTCTTCTACCATGGGACAGATCACATACGCTTGGTGTCCTGCCTGCACCTGCTTTATTATAAAATCCCATGCCTTTGGACGGTATGAAATATTGACCACACAATTTTTTATTGGCAGCCTTTTTGCCGGAAGCTCATCCATAATAGAAATATCAAGGTCTCCATAAAGAATCATCGCCAGACTTCTTGGAATTGGTGTCGCGCTCATTACAAGCACGTGCGGAGTATGACCTTTCTTGCTTAAAGCATCACGCTGTGCGACTCCGAAGCGATGCTGCTCATCTGTAATTACAAGTGCCAGATCATCGAACTCAACTTTTTCCTGAATAACGGCATGTGTTCCAATCACAATATCTGCCTCATGCTCTCTAATCTGACGAAGTGCCTCTTTTTTTTGTCCTGCACGCATGGAGCCTGTCAATAAAACAATTGAAAGATTCAGATGATAACGCTCTGATAATTCAGTAAAGCCCTGATAATGCTGTGACGCTAATACCTCAGTTGGTGCCATAAGAGCGCTTTGATAATGACATAATGCAGCCTGATACATTGAAAGAAAGGCAACGATAGTTTTTCCTGAACCTACATCTCCCTGTAGCAAACGGCTCATCATATGATCACCTGTCATATCCTGTGTAATTTCTTCAATTGTGCGAAGCTGCGCGCCTGTCAAATCATATGGAAGCTGTTTAATCAGATTTGTGACTTCCTCACGCCGCGTCAGTGCGAAATGGTTTTTCTCCTGCAAAAGCCGCTTTTTCATCTGATTTACGCCAAGCAAGAAATGATAAAATTCGCCAAACGCTATTGTTTTTCGTGCATGTGTCAGCTGTACTTCATCTTTTGGAAAATGCATAAGATATCCAGCCTCATCCTCTGGCAGCAAATTATACTGTGAAAGCACCTTTTCTGGAATCGTGGCCTTCTGTTTTACACCAGCATCATATGCTGCTGCAACTGCCTTTGAAATGCTTTTTGATGTAATTTTTGCTGTCAGTGCATAAACAGGCTGCAGTGATTTTTGAAGCTGTTCATATGCATCAAGTGCATAAACCTGAGGCTGATCAAGCGTTCGTGATTTACCATTTCCTGAAAGCTTTCCGCGAAGCACATACCACCCGCCTGGACGAAGCACGCTTGCCAAATAAGTTGTCTGAAACCAAGTAACACGAAGCTCACTTCCTTCCTCATCGCGCACCTTTGTATTTATAATAGAGAGATTACGCACACGCTTTATTGTCGGATAAGAACAAATCACGACCCGGACCGCTGCGAAATCCATTACAGCTGCGGCCCGGATCGTGACTGGTGGTTCAAATCGTTCATAGCTTCGGGGGTAATAACGCATAAGTTCTCCAATGGTTACAATCCCCAATTTTTCGTAAAGCGCTGCCGTCTTCTCTCCGATTCCCTTTAAACATGTAATGGGATCGTCGTAATTCACGGCTGCCTCCTTATAAAGATTACTCTACTGATAAGAAATAATAGTATACTGGCTGATTTCCGGCATTAACCTCAACATCAACAGATGGGAACTCTTCGCTCAAACGATCACAAAGTTCCTTAGCTCTTGCCTCATCAATTTCCTGACCATAATAAATACTGATCAGTTCAGAATCCTCAGACATCATCTTACATACAGTCTCAAATGCAACATCGTTGATATCTGTTCCATCTGCCAGCATTCCCTTATCACCAAGACCAATAATGTCATCCTTATGAATCTCGATATTGTCGATCATCGTATCACGAACAGCATAAGTAATCTGTCCTGTCTTGACACTCTTGATGCTCTCTGTCATGTTCTCTGCATTTTCTTCCATCGAACTATCCGGTACAAAATTAATGATAGCAGTAATACCCTGCGGGATAGTTTTTGTCGGAATTACAAAAATTTCCTTATCCTTTGTCAGCTGCTTTGCCTGCTTTGCTGCCATTATGATATTTGAATTGTTCGGCAGAATGAAAATGTTTCTTGCCGGAACCCGACGAATTGCATTAAGCATATCCTCTGTACTTGGATTCATGGTCTGTCCGCCCTCGATTAAATAATCGACACCAAGCCCCTTAAAAATTTCTCCAATTCCTGCACCGGCAGATACGCTTATAAAGCCATATTCCTTCCACTTGGACTTGTCTTCCTGCTCACGCTCCTTACGATCTTCCTCTGCCTGCTTGATAGCTTCTCTCTCTGCATTCTTGATAACGCGCTCCTGATGCTCTTCACGCATGTTATCAATCTTCATGCTTGTCAGCTGACCATAGGTAAGTGCCTTTTGAATTGCAAGACCTGGATCATTTGTATGCACATGTACTTTAACAAGCTCATCATCTGCTACGCACACGATAGAGTCACCTATAGAAGACAGGAATGCTTTAAACTCCTTCTCATCCTCGTGTGTAAAGGCACGGCTTGTCATAATAATAAATTCGGTGCAATAGCCAAACTTAATATCTGCAGTATCGATTTCATCGTTTGCTGCACCTGTTACAGTGCGTGATGCAGCTGGCTTTTCAGCGGTGAATGTGATCTCTTTTCCAAGATAACCATCATATGCACCCTTTAATACCTGCATCAGACCCTGTCCGCCAGAATCAACAACGCCTGCCTGCTTTAAAACAGGAAGCATCTCTGGTGTCTGGCTTAATACATAATCACCTTCCTTTAACAGTTCCTGAATAAAAACATCCATATCGCAGCCGCTTTGTGCAAGTTCTTTCGCTTTATCAGAAATTCCCTTTGCAACAGTAAGGATTGTACCTTCCTTCGGCTTCATAACAGCCTTGTAAGCTGTCTCTGTTGCACGCTGCAAAGCTTCTGCAAGCAGCTCCATATCAATCTCTGTACTGTACTTAATGGCCTTTGTAAAGCCACGGAACAGCTGAGACAAAATAACACCTGAGTTACCTCTAGCACCGCGCAGTGAACCAGATGAAATCGCTTTTGCTAACGTCTCCATCGTTGGTTCCTCAACAGAATTTACTTCCCTTGCTGCGGAGAGAATTGTAAGTGTCATATTTGTTCCTGTATCACCATCCGGCACTGGGAATACATTTAATTCGTTAATCCATTCTTTCTTTGATTCCAGATTTGCCACGCCTGCAAGAAACATGCGCTTTAATAAACCTGCGTCTATCACATTACTACCCAAAATATAGCTCCTCCTTAGGCGGCATCTGTCACTGATCAGTCAATGACTCTGACACCCTCTACATACATATTAATTTTTTTAACACGGATTCCTGTAAACTCCTCAACATGGTACTTTACACTATCCGTTAAATTGTTGTATACAGCCAGAATACTTACTCCATATGAAACAATTACATGGAAATCAATTGTAAGCTCATTATCTTCTAATGATACATTAATGCCTCTTGTTATGCTGTCCTTTTTCAGCAGATGAACAAGTCCGTCCTTCATGCTGACACTGGCCATACCAACAATGCCGAAGCATTCCACCGCCATAGAACCTGCATACTTTGCGATGACATCTGTTCTGATCATAACATCACCCTGAGGATTCGATATACGTCCCTTCATTCGGTTACCTCCAACTAACAAATTCAGAAAATACATTTTTACTGATTCTGACTTAGACTAAGAGCCTGCTCCTAGTATTCCATCAGAGAATTTATTAATTCTGGACGGATTCTAAGCAGAATACTCTATGTTTAGAATATCTCATTACCACGTATAAGTCAAGCAAAATCCTTTTGATCTGGAATGACTACAGTTCACTGTAATAATCCTTTTTAAATCTTTTTAAAAAAAGTCCTTGATTTTTTTCTGAATATCTGTTATGATATCTATGTTGTGAGCCTATACGGCTACATTTGCGTAAGGAGGTGCGATTTATGGCAAAGTGTGAGATCTGTCAGAAGGGTGCTCATTTCGGAAACAATGTTAGCCATTCCCATAGAAGAAGTAATGCGGTTTGGAAGTCCAATGTTAAGTCCGTTAGAGTAAGTGTCAACGGAACCAACAAGAAGATGTACGTTTGTACTTCCTGTTTACGCTCTGGCTATGTTGAGAGAGCTTAATTTCGTTACGGGTATGATTTAAAGCGGTCGCTTGTCGACTGCTTTTTTTCTGTCTAAAATTAGCATCCGCAGCAAAATAGAACATACCCTAAAATAAGGCAAAATAAAATCACTATTACTGAGCAAAGACAAACTGGGACAAAAAGCATCACTGCCATTCCCAGTCCAAAGAAAAATAAAAGAAGTCCGCATAAACGTTTCATAAAGACCTTTTTCGGTTCCTTATTCATTATAGTTTATGCGGACTTTTTATGTCTATTCTTTTTGCTACTGAATCAGCTATTATTTTTTATCGTCGTTTAAGATATCATCTACTGCCTCATCAACAGCTGGATCGTCTGCCTTCTTGCTTGTGAAGCGGTTAATCAAATCAGGAACCATATCCACAATCTTAGTAGTAAGATCCTGGTTCTTGATATTAACAACCTTTGCCATACCCTTTTGAATGATTAACACGGCACATGGACTAATATTAGCTCCAATTCCTCCTGCCGTCTTATTGTCACTATTTTTTTTGAATGCGCCTGCTCCCATGCCGAACTTCATATCAACCAGTGGAATGATGGTGGCATCGTTTACCTGAATCGGTTCACCGACAACAGTTTTTGAGCTGACAAATCCTTCCAGCCCTTTTAACAGCTCATCTACTGATGAGCCAAAGTTAATTTCTTCCTTCTCCATCTTTATTTCCTCCTTGTCTCAGCCGCTTATATTGACGGCGAATGTTTTTATTTAGTACGACACTGAGCGCCACATACACCAGATATCCTAATCGTATTCTTCCACGAAATGCAATATCTCCTTCGAGTATAAGTTCTTCTGTTTCAAACTCAGGCTCTATTACGAGATTCTCTTTCGTAAATGGATACAGCATCGAAAAATAAGCTAACGTTTTTCCCGTCTTAGACGGATCCTCAAAACCAAAGTGAATGCGTCCTGTCATCCTTCTTGGAAGAATATGATGAAGCAATCCCTTTGCTTTTTTCCAAAGAAATCCCATAGCTTCCTTCACAGGATCAGATGTCAGCAGATTTTTCCAGTAATCAATTTTATTTTTGATTTTTTGAATTCCTGCCTTACTGTCAATAAACTTCTCTTTGACTGCAAGAAGCTTTTGTTTTATAGCCTCAAATTTAGACTTCACATCTGGTCTGGCAGATTTTTCTTTTTGTGATTGCTGCTTTTTTTCTGACTCTGGCTCATCCATTTTCTTTGCTTCTGGCGCCTCATCAGCGATCTTTTTTTCTTTCTTTGGCAATTCTGGAATTGGCTTTTGCGGCTCGTAGATTGTTGCAACATCTTTAGATACAGTGTCAGACTGCTGTTTTGGCTTTTCTGATTTCTCTGACTTTTTTGGTGCCTCTTGTTTAGGCATTTTCTTTGCTTTGCTTTTCTTAGGCGGCTTTTTTGTCTTAGGATAAATCGTCTTTCCAAACAAGCAAACCCTAATTTTCGTCCCGTCTTCTGAAAGTGAAGCACTTGCCGATATCATATGAAGAAGCCACGTTAGTTTTACATTTCCAGAGAGTATCTTTTCCTCTCGTGCACCCTCGCCATGATATCGTATTGGCACTAAAAGAATGACTGCCGCTGCCAAAAGAATCAATCCAATCAGCACAAGAAGGATTATGCCAATTATTTTCAATATTGTAAGTAAAATACCTAACATTGTCCTCCTTTTTAAAGCTTCATGAATGATTTCACATCAAAGCCACCAGTCTTCTGATACATTTCTTCAATCAAAGCTCGAACCACTTCAATCGCCTCGCTCTTATTCGCTGCTGCCGCAATCACTGTGCGCCCATACTGCTTTTTTCTGCGAAGTTCTTCGTATGCACAGATTTCCATCAGATTTTCTGGAACCACTTCAGGAAGAACAACAACATAAATGCTGCCAGACGGACGATTGTGCTTAAGCTTCCATGTAAGCTCAAAACGCTTTCCCGAAACTTTTTCGCCAAGGCGGATATCCTTACACAGTTTCAATTGATCCCTCTCCTTTACTATTGCCAGACAAGATCACTTCACCTTAGAACCTTTTTTTGTTACAGGCTTCTGATGATTTCGATACATGCTAATTTTTCCGCAACATCTGAACATGAGGACAGACTGTTTTGAATATATTCCTCAAGCTGATTATAATCACGGATAAACAGCGGAACCATCGTGACAAGCTTTGCCATAACAGCACGGGCTAACGGTTTTGATGATGACTTTAAAAATGTCTCCAGCTCTGAAATAAGCGCTGCTGTCTGTTCTTCGATATAAGAAGCTTCCACAGTCTCGCTCTCTTGCTTTTGCTCAATATCTGCAAAGCGGCTGCTTGAAAGAAGCTTTGAAAGTACCTCTAACTTGCTGAAGGTTTCGATCATTCCCTGCTCACTAAGCTGTTCTTTGCTGCTTTGCATCAGCTCATCTACCAATGTTGATTTTTCCTGAAAGGTCATGCTGTACTGTTCCTGAATTCCCTCAAGCGCTGTAAGCATTGCATTTAATGCCGCCTCATCTGTTCCCGGTGTCAGCGTAAAGGAAATAATGCTGCTGCAGGTCTTATGCTGCTCTGTCCATGTACAGCCGTCTGTCATTGTTACAACACACAGATCATTGATAAGCTCCTGCAAAAGAAGCATACGATCCATCTGGCTGTTTAGCTCCTCCATAGCGTCAGCAAGCATATCGTGAAGTTTATTCCACTCGGCCTCACTTACGGTAGACAGCGGTGCCTGTTTAAAAGTCTCTACAACTTCATAAAATGCTGGAAAGCTCTGTTTAAATTCTGCTGGCTCCTCTAACATTGCAGCTGTACGAAGCATAAACAGCTGTCCATCTACTGCTTCTTTGTCTGAACCCTTATAGGCATCCATTCCTTCTGCGAGGACCTGGAAGAAACGCTTTCTTGTCATTCGCATCGGAAGCTGCTCTATAATAGATACAAGCATTGACTGACGAACTGTCTGATCAGTCTCTGATGACAGCTTCTGCAAAATTTCCTGCGTCATATCTTCATCGCTGTAGCCCGCCTCAAGTGAAGCACCGCTAAAACGATACTCAAGTCTGTTTAACACATATTCATATACCGTGAAGCGATCTGTATATGCGCTAAGCAGCTCCATAATTTGTGTGCTCTCTTTGCGAAGCGACAGCGCTTCCTCCTCACGCTTTTCATCCAGACCTGAGACAAGCTCTTTATTGACACGGCCAAGCAGACCGCAATACGCTGCGGACAACTTGGAGATTCGTGTATATTCATCAGACGGCTCCTCTCCCATATCCAGATAAACTGGCAGATTCATGGCAATTCTTGCCAACGAGAGTGTTCTGGCATCAGATGTCATCATAGATGCAAATCCTGTCAGATTGTCTTTTGTCATATGTCCGTGAGCAATCCCGCGGATGGTTGAATTGGTTTTCATAATAAATAAGTCCCCTTATTTTTCTTACTTCTGGTCTGATAATACATCCAGATTGTGTACAATATAGTCAACCAGTGAGATAATCGTAAGAATCAAAGCGGCATAAATTGCGATTGTTGTAACAACAGATAATGCAGAAACATCCATAATCAAAAGGATGCACATAATCATCTGAACAACCGTCTTTGCCTTTCCCCAGATTCCTGCGGCAATCACACGGCCGTTTTCAGCAGCTATAAGGCGAAATCCGCTGATAATAAATTCTCTGGCTACAATAATAATAACAATCCATGGTGCCAACGTTCCAAGTCCTACAAAACAAATCATGGCAGAGCAGACTAACAGCTTGTCTGCGAGTGGATCCATGAATTTTCCAAAGTTTGTAATCAGGTTATACTTTCTTGCAATCGTACCATCGAGTTTATCGGTAATAGACGCTGCCACAAAAATTACCAGTGCAACCCACTTTCCCCAGCTGTATGGAATCAGCTCACATACAACAAAAAACGGGATCAGTATTACACGCAGCATAGTCAGTTTATTCGGCAGATTCATGTTCTTCATACAATTCTCCAATCAAATCATATTCATCTGAGCCGGTAACAACTGCCTCGGCAAAATCACCGGACATCAGTGCTTCTCCTGATTTTATAAAAATGTAACCATCAATGCCTGGCGCATCCATGTAGGTTCGTCCGACATAGGCATGCTCATCTGGAAGATATCCTTCAATCATAACAAGCAGCTTTTCGCCAACACAGTCTGCCTCAAAATCAAAAGAAATCTCCTGCTGCAGCTCCATGATAGCATCACGTCTTTGCTTTTTGACTTCTTCATCAATCTGATCTTCCATCTCGGCAGCCGGTGTTCCTTCCTCTGGTGAATATGGAAAAACACCAAGGCGCTCAAAGCCAACCATGTCTACAAATGAGAGCATCTCTTCAAAATCTTCTTGTGTCTCGCCTGGGAAACCTGTAATTAACGTTGTTCTAAGAACAATATCCGGAATCTCTGTACGAAGCATCTCAATTTTATCTAACAGCTCTTTGCGGTTTGTACGTCTGCCCATCTTCTTTAAAATGCGGTCTGAGGAATGCTGTATTGGCATATCCAGATAATGACAGATCTTTTTTTCTTCTTTCATTACCTGAACAAGCTCTGGCGTAATTTCCTCTGGATAACAATATAAAAGACGGATCCAGACAATGCCCGGGATTGCACACAAACGATGAAGGAGTTCTGGAAGCATTTTCTTTTTATAGAGATCAATTCCATATACGGTAGTCTCCTGTGCAACAAGAATCAATTCCTTTACACCTTCTGCTGCAAGTTCTCTTGCCTCTTTTTCAAGTTCCTCCATCGGTACGCTGACATAAGCACCGCGCACAGATGGAATTACGCAGTACGTACAGCGCTTATTGCATCCTTCTGCAATCTTTAAATAGGCATAATGACCGCCTGTTGTCAGCAGTCTCTTTGTTGTATGACTGTTTAACACACCTGTGGACATCAGATTTCTTGGTCGTTTGCCTTCAAGTGCCTCACGCACAACATCCGCAATTGTATGCCATGCGCTTATTCCAAGGATTCCATCAAGCTCTGGCAGCTCTTCTAACATTTCATCCTGATAACGCTGTGAAAGACATCCCGTTGCGATAAGTGCTTCAAGCTTCCCTTCTGTCTTAAAACGTGCCAGATCTAAAATATTTTGGATGCTTTCTTCCTTTGCATCTCCAATGAAACAACAAGTATTTACAATAATTACCTGTGCCTGTGCTTCATCATCCGTAAATGTACATCCCTCATCTGCAAGAATGCCAAGCATTTTCTCAGTATCCACCAGATTCTTATCGCAGCCAAGGGATACGATCATTACCTTCTTATTCAGCATCTTCTGTCTCCGAAGTTTCTGTATCTGTGAAAGAAAGTGGGCTTTCCATAGTGGCTACTGGTGTGAAATCATCCTCACCTTCCTTTGTAATATGAACCTTGCCCTCACGAATCTCCTCTACTGCGATGGAAAGAGGCTTATAGGTAGAAACATGATCGGCAAGCGGCTCCTGTCCGTTTACAATCTGGCGTGCACGCTTTGCAGATGCAATTACAAGTGAATAGCGGCTGTCGATTTCTGGCTCATTCTCGTCACGAACCTCATTAAGTGTCTTTAATAACTCATTATAAGATGGATGGATCATTTTTTCATTCTCCTTATCATTTTTTATTTGTTTATTGATCATTACAGCAGTCAAATTATCTTTAAAGTGTCTTTAAATCATCTTTGATTGCTGCAACAAACTCTTTGTTAAATTTTACTGCGTGATGTGTGCTCTGCATCAGTGCGTCAAGCTCCTTGACGCATACATCTAAGTCGTCGTTTACAATAATGTAATCATATTGATCCATGTAAACGCCTTCTTCAACGGCACGCTTTAAACGCTTTTCAATCAGCTCTTTCGTCTCAGTTCCTCTGGCTGTCAGACGTCTTCTTAATTCAGCTGCAGACGGCGGTGTAATAAAGATAAGAATGGTGTCTGGGTATGTTTTCTTTACCTGCAAAGCGCCCTGCATCTCAATTTCAAGTATAACATCCTTTCCGGCTGCCAAATTCTCCTCAACAAAGCCAAGCGGTGTTCCATAGCCTTTATTTACATAGATTGCACTCTCTAAAAAGTAACCCTCTGCCTGTCTTTTTACAAACTCCTCATGAGAAATGAAATAATACTCTTTTCCGTTTGTTTCGCCATCTCTTGGTGCTCGGCTTGTGCAGGATATTGAAAGTGCATACTGCTCATTTTTGCAAAGCTGTTTCATCACAGTTCCCTTTCCTGAACCTGAGAAACCGGAAACAACAAATAAATTACCTCGTTTACTCATCTTCTTCCTCCTCTTGTAGCTGTGTCTTTCCCACTGTCAGATTACATCTGGCGGTAAGCGTCTCTGGTGTGAGCGCTGAGAGAACCAAATGACCGCTTCCAGTAAGAATGACTGATTTTGTTTTTCTTCCCTGTGTCGCATCAACTGCACTTCCTTTGCTTCTAGCCTCGCTGACCATACGCTTCATCGGTGCAGAATCTGCTCTGCAGATAGATACAATCTGACTGGAATTTATAAAATTGCCAAATCCGATATTTACAAACATACAAAACTCCTGTAGTGAAACTTTATTCGATGTTTTGAACCTGTTCACGTATTTTCTCAATCTCAGTTTTCATGTCGATTGCCACATCTGCAAGTGTTACATCGTTGATCTTTGAAAGTGTGGTATTCGCCTCACGATTCATCTCCTGTGCAAGAAAATCAAGTTTTCGTCCAACGCTTCCGCCTGTGCACAACGCTTCCTTCATGTGGCTGATATGAGTGCGAAGACGAACCATCTCCTCATCCACACAAATCTTATCCGCATACAGAGTTACTTCCGCTGCAATTCGATTTTCATCAATCACAGAAGCTTCAATAAACTCTTTTACCTTTTCTGTCAGACGAATGCGGTATTCCTGTACCATCACAGGTGCTCTATCTGTCACCATATCCACTAACATATCCATGTGATCTAACTTTAACAGCAGATCCTTTTTTAGCTGCTCACCCTCTGTCTGACGCGCCTGTACCATTGCAACACAAGCCTGCCTTACTGCCTGCTCTACATCTGGCCACAGCTCCTTTGCATCAGTATCCCGCTGCTCCATAGTAAAAACCTCTGGCATACGTGCAAGCTCTGTCAATGTCAGATTATTTTCAAGATTAAATGTATCAGCCATCTGCGCCATATGTGCCATATAGTCTCTTGCAATATCCTCATGATAGCACAGCACTGTCTGATCATCAGACTCTGTTTCATAGCTGATATACATATCCACTTTTCCACGCTGCAGCTGTTCTTTTACAAGACTGCGGATCGCAGTCTCAAAGCAGTTAAAGATCTTTGGCATCTTAATTGAGAGATCAAGATACCTGTGATTTACTGATTTCATCTCTACGATGATCTTATGCGATTCGCCCGCAAATTCAAAGCGCCCGAATCCTGTCATACTTCGTATCATAAATGTATTCGCCTTTCCGGCAGCTGCTTTTATCGTGCAGACTACGACTTATTATTATACGCTAATTTAATTCTATCGTCAACTTGCAATCGAAGAAAGATTGCGTTTTTTTTTACATTCTGTTATACTGTCAAATATCAAGGTCCAAGACTGTTTTAGAAAGGTTGATTACGTACTATGGCTTTTGATGGAATTGTAATTTCAAATATTGTATCTGAATTAAAGCAAAAATTAACTGGCGGGCGCATCTCCAAAATTGCTCAGCCTGAGCCAGAAGAACTTGTTTTAACAATCAAAAACAAAAAAGACACCTACCGTCTGTTTCTATCAGCAAATGCAAGTCTTCCGCTGATTTATCTGACGCAGGAGGCAGGGCTTAGCCCGATGACTGCACCTAATTTCTGTATGCTTCTTAGAAAGCATATAGGAAATGCCCGCATCACAGATGTCACACAGCCAGGACTAGAGCGAATTGTGCGCTTAGAACTGGAGCATCTTGACGAACTGGGTGATCTTCGTCAGAAATCTCTTGTAATTGAGATAATGGGCAAACACAGCAATATAATTTTCTGTGATGGCACAAAGATCGTTGACAGTATCAAGCATGTAAGTGCCGCTGTAAGTTCTGTGCGCGAGGTTCTTCCTGGCCGCGACTATTTTATTCCAAACACAACAGGCAAAACAAATCCGCTTGCTGCCGACAAGACATTTTTTTCTTCTCTGTTTTCTTCTGGAAAAAATATTGCTGCCATACTTTCAGGAAATTTTACCGGAATCAGCAATGTCAGTGCAGAGGAAATCGTCTATCGCAGCGGCCTAGACAGCTCTCTTGCCGCAGAGGCCTGCACATTAGAAGAACAGACTCGCCTATGGAACGCTTTTTCTGGTGTCATGGATTTGATCCGCACACAGCAATTTTCTCCATGTATCGCTTATGACAACAATGAGCCAAAGGAATTTTCTGCATTTTTGCTAACAGGACTAACTGAGTATCGTCTTCAGACTTTTGACTCAATCAGCGAGGTTTTATATACTTACTATAATTCCCGCAGTGCCATTGCTCGCATGCGCCAAAAATCGGCAGATCTTCGCCATCTTGTTCAAAATTTGATTGAACGCACTGCCAAAAAGGCTGATCTTCAAAGACGACAGCTTTCTGACACCGACAAGCGTGAAAAATATCGCATCTATGGCGAGCTTTTAAATGCATATGGCTATGATTGTCCGCCCGATGCAAAATCGTATGAGGTATTTAATTATTATACTGATCAAATGATGACGATCCCACTTGATCCGACAATGACAGCAAAAGAAAATGCACAGAAATATTTTGAGCGCTATAATAAATTAAAACGAACTTTTGAAGCGCTGTCTACTCTGACTGTTGAGACAGAAAATGAGCTTGCTCATCTCGAATCTATCATGACATCAATTGATATCGCTGCAAGTGATATAGATCTTGATGAAATTCGCAGAGAGCTTGGAGAAAGCGGTTATATTAAATCGCATGGTCCAAAAGGGAGAAAGGACAATCGAAGAAAATGTGTTCCTTATCACTATCTTTCTTCTGATGGCTTTGATATCTATGTTGGAAAAAACAACTACCAGAATGAAGAACTGACCTTTAAGTTCGCACAAGGAAATGATATCTGGATGCATGCCAAAAAAACACCAGGATCTCACGTCATTATTCAGACAAATGGCAGAGAAGTGCCAGACCGCACCTATGAAGAGGCTGGAAGTCTTGCTGTTTACTATTCCAAGGCAAAGACTGCACCAAAGGCTGAAGTTGACTACATTGAACGCAAGTTTGTAAAAAAGCCAGCTGGAGCAAAGCCAGGTTTTGTAATTTACCATACTAATTATTCACTTGTAGCAAGTCCTGATATCAGCAGCCTTAAGCTAATCTCCGGAGGCGAGTAAAAAGTATATATCAAAAAAGAATGGCAATCATCCTATTTTTAGAATGATTGCCATTTTCATTAGGTTATACATTTACATCAGTTATCGTATAGCCAAATAATTATTCTTTTGCTTTTACTGATGTCTCCGAAGTTTCTGAAACTTCTAAAGCTTCATCTGGTTCTGGTGCTGCTTCTGGAGTTTCTGAAACTTCCTCTGGCTCTGATGCTGCTTCTGGAGTTTTATCTGCTTCTACTTCGGCAGTCTCTGTTCTTTCATCTTCTGTCTCGTCTTCAATACCACTAAACTTACGAATTGCTTTTTCTTCAGCACGCTTTGCAAGCTCTAAGGCTTTCTCAGCTTCTTTTAATGCAGCCTCAGCAGCCTCTCTCGCCTGCTGTAAACGAATTGCTTCTTTTCTACGTGCTTCTTCTTCGATAAGTCCATCATAAAGCTTTTCATACTCTCTTGCAGATGCATCCCATGAGAAATCCTGCTTCATTGCACGAAGAACCATTTCATTCCATGCCCTGCGATCATTGAAATAAGTTTTCTTTGCATAACGAATGATAGCAAGCATCTCATGCGCATTATAATTAGTAAATGAAAATCCTGTTCCTGTTCCATCCACTTCATTATATGGTGTAACGGTATCGCGAAGTCCGCCTGTCTCACGTACAATCGGAAGAGTACCATAGCGAAGACTCATCAGCTGGCTAAGACCACATGGCTCAAACAGAGATGGCATTAAGAACGCATCACAGCTTGCGTAGATACGATGTGACAGCGCCTCAGAGTAGAAAATATTTGCAGATACACGCTCTGGATATTTTCTGGAGTAATAGGTAAACATATCCTGATATTTGCCCTCTCCTGTTCCAAGAACGACAAGCTGCACATCTTCTGCACAAATCTGATCAAGAACACACTCAACAAGGTCAAGTCCCTTCTGATCAGTCAGACGTGAAACAATTCCAAGCATGAATGCATCTGGATTTTCCTCAAGGCCAAGTTCCTTTTGCAGTGCTGTCTTATTTGCTGCCTTTGCCTTAATTACATCTTCTACTGAATAATTAACTGCAATGTCCTTATCTGTCTTCGGATTGTAAACATTATAATCAATACCATTTACAATACCGCTAAGCTGCTTAGAACGTGCACGCAGCAGTCCATCTAAGCCTTCTCCATAGAACGGCATTCTAATCTCGCTTGCGTAGCTGCGACTTACTGTAGTGATGCGGTCTGCATAGACAAGTCCGCCCTTTAACATGTTTCCGTTTCCATATGCCTCAAGCTTGTCACTCGTAAAGTAATAATCAGACAGACCAGAAAAGCCCTTAATCGTATCCACACTCCATGTACCCTGGAACTTCAGGTTATGAATAGTAAAGATTGTCTTGATGCCCCAGAAGAACGGATCAGACTGGAAGCTGTCATGCAGATATACTGGAATCAAACCTGTCTGCCAATCATGACAATGGATGATATCCGGCTTAAACCCAATTAATGGAAGGATGGAAAGAACTGCCTTTGAGAAGAAGCAGAATTTCTCAATATCCTCGTACATATTTCCATACGGCCATGGTCCGCCAAAATAAAACTCACTGTCTACAAAATAGAAATGAACACCTTCATACTCCATTTCCAGAACGCCGACATACTGTGTACGCCAATAAAAATCGGTGTAGAAATGCGTTACATACTTCATCTGGGAGCGCAAAGATTCCTTTATGCATAAGTACTTCGGCATAATTACTCTGACATCATACTCTTCTTTATTAAAATACTTTGGAAGGGAACCGACAACATCAGCAAGACCTCCCGTCTTGATAAAAGGTACGCACTCAGACGCAGCGAAAAGAATTTTCTTCATAAACCTCAAACCTCCACTATTTGGTACCAGGACAAACAACCTTTGTCAGCTATTTCATCCATCGTTTTTTCTTAATTATACACGAAAATGCCGAATAATGGAAGCTCTTTTTATACAAAATGCAATACAAATTTTCGTTGATTGTGTCAATTGGCTTTAACTTTTAAAAAGATTCAGCTCCAGTCGGATCTTATCAGCAATGAGCGCCACAAATTCTGAATTAGTGGGCTTTCCTTTTCCAGAATTTATCGTATACCCAAATAACGAATATATCGTATCCATCTTGCCGCGGCTCCACGCAACCTCAATAGCATGACGCAGGGCACGCTCTACACGGCTTGGTGTTGTTACATATTTCTTAGCGATTGACGGATACAATGCCTTTGTGATCGAATTTAATAGATCCATATCGTTGACACACATAATAATTGCATCACGCAAATACTGATATCCCTTAATATGGGCTGGAACACCAATCTCATGAATCACACTCGTGACATACTGTTCCAAACTCTTTCCCTGTCCTCCATATATAAACGCAGGTTCTTTTAGTGCTGTACTCTGTGTTAACAGCTGTGGGCGCATATCATAGCCTCGTCTTCCTAACTGCTTCACACGGTTTAACAATGTAAAATTGTCAAACGGCTTCATAATATAATACGTAGCTCCGGCAGACATGGCATTTTCTGCCACTGATTCATTCTGAATACCGGAAATTATGATAAAGGATGGCATCGACTCCGCATTTTTCTCAGCATGAACCTTATCCATTACGCCAAGACCATCAATTCCCGGCATGACTAAATCAAGCAAAACCACATCTGGCTTCTTATCCAGAATCATCTCGTATGCCTGCTCTCCATTTCTAGCTGTCCCCACTACTGTAATATCATCATCTGCTGTTAATACCTCATCCAACATTGTGAGTATTCTTTCATTATCATCTGCAATTGCTACATTTAATTTTGCCATTTTCCTCATCCTTTCTCTTGCTTTCTGCTAATTGTTCATTCATTTTTACGTTTGTCTTTTCAATCGACATACTCACTATAGCAGTTTTTTCTATTTTCTACAAGAGTAGTCAAGCGCGCATTTCGCGCTATATAAGACAAAGAACTGTCTTTTCATGTAGATTTATGCTTTTGTAATATTCAGGCAATTCGACACTTCATATTAATGATTCAACATATCTTCTGCATATATTGCATAGCCCTTCGTTGGATCATTGACAAACACATGTGTTACTGCACCGATCATTTTGCCATTTTGAATGAGCGGTGAACCACTCATACCCTGAATAATGCCGCCTGTTTTTTCAAGAAGTAGCTTATCTGTAACGCAAATCTGAAATCCTCCAGTACTGCCTGGCTGCGTTTTTATAATTTCTACTTCATAATCCTGCGGCTCGCCATTTACTGCACAGCGAAGAAAAGCTTTTCCGCAGACAACCTCTTCTTTGTGTGCCATCTGCATTAATGCTGATCTTACTAATTTTTCTTTCATCAAAGCAGATACATTTCCATAAATTCCACAACTTGTATTTTCATAAATGTTTCCTAAAAAAGTAGATGTATCATAACAGATTATACCGCAGAACGATCCTGGTGTACCGTTTTTGCCACGGATTATCATCTGAATCTGCGATTCATATAGACCACCTTTTCGCACACTAACTCGTTTTCCTGTATCGCTGTCGTTAATTGGATGACCAAGCGCACCGAAATGACCATCCTCACTTATATAAGTCAGCGTACCAATTCCCTGCACATCATCTTTGACCCATACACCAAGACGATACGTTCCGCTTGTATCCTGAATAGGAAGTACAGAAATGTCAAACGATTCCTGTTCGCGAACAATATGAAGAGTGAGCGGCTGTCCCGCGCATGCTTCTACACTAGAAACCAGTTCTTCTTTCGAGTTGACTGGATTTCCATTGATCGACGTAATATAATCTCCCTGCTGCAGGCTGCCCTCACATGGAGAAGAAAGTGTTTCCATATTTGTTGGAATCTGCGCCGTTGTCACCACCATAACACCTTCTGTTTCCATATAAATTCCAACTGGAAATCCACATGGATATACTTGCGGCATTTGGACAGTGTTTTGAACAGCCGTATTTTTCATCGCAGTCGCTGCAACACTTTGAAATGAACTGTGATGTGCACAGCAAACTGCTATGGCTATGGCAAATATAATTGCCACAGCCTTTCGTATTTTAAAGTACTTTATTTTCATTTGCATACCAACAGCCTTCCTTTCATTTTTCTGCTGTTAGTATGCGTTTGTTTATCATTTTGTAATCTGGGATTCTTTTGTTCTATTTGCCATATCTTTCATCTCTTTTGCTGTATCAAGAACGTTCTTTGTAATTTCTGCTCCGCCAAGAAGTCTTGCAACTTCACGGATGCTTTCCTCTTCTGATAGTTTTGTGATATGTGTTGTCGTTCTTTCATTTTCTGCATTTTTCTCAATTAAAAAATGCGTATCTGCCATTGAAACGATCTGAGCCAGATGACTGATACAAATAACCTGACTTCCTTTTGCCGTTTCTGACAGACGTTTTGCGACTTTTTGTGCTGTTCGGCCACTGATTCCCGTGTCTATTTCGTCGAAAATAAGTGTTTCTATTTCTTCCTTCTGCGCCATAACAGACTTCACCGCTAACATAATTCTTGATAATTCACCACCTGATGCGACAGCAGCAAGCGGCTTTAGTGCTTCTCCTGGGTTTGTCGCTATGTAAAATGTAACGACATCCTTTCCTCCTGGACCAATCTGCTCTGTCTGATCCATATGAATCTCAAAACGCACATCTAAAAAATTCAAATCTACAAGTGCCTTAATCAATTGGCTGCAAAGTAAATCTGCGCATTTTCTTCTTTTGCTGCTAAGATCGTTTGCGGCCTGTTCTAACTTAACAAATGCATTTTGACATAATTTTTGTGCCCGCGCCTTCTCTTCCTCGAAATGACGGTATTTTTCAAGCTCCTGCTCTTTTTTCTCTGTCAGCTCCAGCAACCCTTCCTCATCACAGCGATATTTCTGCATAAGATGACGAATTTGATCAAGACGTTCTTCAATCTTTGCTGTATCAAGCTCCTCATCCTGCATTGCATCAAGACGTTCTGAAGCTTCACGACAGATATCATGAATAATTGACTCGGCATCCGTAAGCTGATCATATAAAGACTGCGCTTCTTCGTCTGCATCTGAAATACCTTTTAATGCATGCTCTGCTCTTCCACAAAGATCACAGGCACCATTTGACTCATAGCCTAAAAGTGATGTCAATTCCTGATACGCTGTTATGATATGTTCACGCTCCGATAAGCGTTTCCATTCTTTTGAAAGACGTGCCTCTTCACCAGGTGTAATCGATGCCTCTTTAAGCTCATCAAGCTCATAACATAAAATATCCATGCGCCTAAGCCGCTCGTCCTCGTCTACGCTGTAACTGTCAAGCTCATCCTTATACTGTTTCCATACGCGGTAATACTGTGCTGTCTGTTCTTTTGCTTCTTTTAATTTTTTTCCGCCGCTTCTGTCTACGATCTCAAGCTGCTTATGCTGATGAATAAGTGCCTGATGATCATGCTGACCATGCACATCAAGAAGAAGTGACGCAACCTCGCGTACTTTCGAGGCTGGATATGCCTCTTTATTGATTTTGCTCACGCTCTTTGAAGCAGTGATCTTTTTCGAAATAATCAGCTGGCCATCTTCTGGTTCAATATCATATTCTCGAAGCTTTTCGAGAACTGCCGGATGTGTCGGTGAAAAAATCAGCTCAATATAAGCCTCCTTTTCATTTGCGCGAATCATCTCTTTGTGTACCTTTGCCCCAAGTGCAATCAAAACAGAACCAATCAAAATGGATTTTCCTGCTCCCGTCTCTCCGCTTAGGACATTTAATCCTTCTGTAAAAGTCACCTCTTCTTCATCGATCAGAGCGAGGTTTTTGACGTACAGACTGTCCAGCATTTTTCTCCTGCCTTTCTATATTCAATCATTGAGAATACTCTCAATTTTTTTCATCAGATGAATGGTGTCGGGCACGGTACGAACCGCGCACATAATCGTATCATCACCTGCAATACATCCGACAATCTCACTAAAATGACACGCATCAAGTGCTGCTGCCGCTGCCATTGCCATACCAGAAACTGTTTTTATGACAAGTATATTCATTGCCATATCCATACTGACGTAAGATTCCTTTAAAATACGAAGATATTTTGGTTCGGCCTGTTGGTGCTTTGATTCTGCTGCCTTATAGACAAGTTTTCCATTTTTTCCAGAAACTTTTTTTAACCGAAGCTGGCTTATGTCTCTTGAAACAGTTGCCTGCGTCACATCAAAACCATCCTCACAAAGCATCTGCACCAGTTCTTCTTGTTTTTCTATATCATGCATCTGAATCAGCTCTAATATGCGCTGCTGTCGTACCGTTTTCATAGCCATCTCCTTTTCAAAACTTTTTTCGCGGCTTTTTATTTATCGGCTCAGTTTTTTTCCAAGCGTATCTAAAAAGCTTCTTTGATCCAAACGGATTAATCTAACCTTATCTGATGCACTTTTTATCACAATCTCATCTCCTGGATGCACTGATACCACATTGTCTGAGTCAAAGCTTACTGCCTGATGAAGCATGCGAATGCCATCCTTTGCCTCAACAATCAGTCGAATATACGCATTATCCGGAAGAACAATGCTTCTTGCCGTTGTCAGTGTCTGAGCACAGATTGGCGTAAGCACAAATAAATTTGAGGTCGGAAGTACGATTGGCCCTCCTGCTGAAAGACTATATGCCGTAGAGCCTGTCGGTGTTGCAACAATAATGCCATCTGCATTATATCTTGTGATAAACTGATCATTCACATAGAGAGAAAAGCGAAGCATCTTCATGCTTTCAAGTCTCGTCAGAACAATGTCGTTTAATGCCGTATCACTGCAGACAATCTGTCCATCACGCACAATCTCGCCAAGCAGCGTCATACGTTCCTCGATAAAAAAATCATCCATCAAAAGTCTGTCGAGACTTGGAAACAGATTTTCCTGATCTACTTCTGACAGATAGCCAAGATTTCCCAGATTAATGCCGATCAGCGGATAGCTTGTACCTTTTAAGTCGTGTGCTGCCTGAATCAATGTTCCATCACCGCCTAAAACAATAACGCATTGTGTGTCGCCGGGAATCCGGCCAGTATCTGTATAGTGATACCGGCCATTATCCGAAGCTGCCGGTCCGGCAATGACACACTCTGCGCCTTTCGCTGTCAGGTATTCTTTTATTTCCTGCACACAAAAAAGTGTGTGCGGCTTTGCATAATTTGCAATTACATAAAAATGCCTCATAGCTTCCTCCCAGTCAGCTTACAGCAGTTCATGTGACTGCTCTACAAGTGCCTTTACATCTGGCAGAGGCCGATTTAACTCTTCCTCTGTCGGTGTTTTCTGAAGATAAAGAAGATATTCAATGTTTCCTTCTGGTCCCTTAATTGGTGAGAAGGCAAGGCCAAGCACGCCAAAACCAATGGATAGTGCAAAGTCCATCACCATGCGCACAACCTCCATATGAGTTTCCTTCTCGCGTACAACACCCTTTTTGCCAACCTTTTCTCTTCCAGCCTCAAACTGCGGCTTAATAAGGCAGACTATCTGTCCACGCTCTGCCATCAATTCCTTTACCGGAACAAGTACCTTTGTAAGCGAGATAAATGAAACGTCAATTGACACAAAATCAACGGCGCATCCAATATCCTCTGGCACAACATAGCGGATATTCGTCTTCTCCATACAAATGACACGCGGATCATTTCGAAGACTCCATGCAAGCTGACCATGACCGACATCAACCGCAAAGACCTTAACAGCACCATTTTGAAGCATACAGTCGGTAAAACCGCCAGTGGAGGCTCCTACATCCATGCATGTCTTCTGGTCAAGTGCGATGGCAAATTCTTCCATTGCCTTTTCCAGCTTCAATCCGCCTCTGCTGACATATTTTAACGAATTGCCGCGCACCTCAATCGCTGCATACGTATCAAACATCGTGCCAGCCTTGTCCTCCTTTTGTCCATTCACATAGACACAGCCAGACATAATAACAGCCTTTGCCTTCTCTCTTGAAGGCGCGTATCCCAAATTTACTAATAGTACATCTAAACGTTCTTTCACTTTATTTTGTCCTTTAACTCACTTTTTTAATTACAGCATGGTACTTATTTTCTGATAAATACTTTGTGCATCCAGCCCAGTCTCCTCTAAAAGTTCCTTAATAGAACCCTGATGAATAAACTTATCTGGAATGCCACATGCAATAACACGCACACCAGTAGAATGCATCTCGACATAACGACAAATATGCTCACCTACACCGCCTGAAAGCACATTTTCCTCCATTGTAACGATAAGGCTGTGATAATCTAATACTTCATCAAGCATCTCGTAATCTAGCGGCTTTGCAAAACGAAGATTTACAACTGTTGCATCGATTCCATCCTTTGCCAACAATTCCTCAACCTCCATGGCTGTCTCTACCATAGTGCCAATTGCAAGAAGCGCTACACGGCTGCCTCTTCTAATCCACTCGCTCTTTCCAAGCTTTATTGGTTCACGGTATTCCTTTAATACACGCACTGCATCTGTTTTCGGATAGCGAATTGCCATCGGTGCTTCAAAATCAGCAGCAAATGCAATAGCATCCTGAAACTCATAGCGGTTTTTCGGTGCAAATACTGTCATATTTGGAATCATTGTCAAATACGATAAATCAAACACACCCTGATGCGTCTCTCCATCATTTCCGACAAGTCCTGCACGATCAAGCATTAGCGTAACAGGAAGATTCTGCATACACATATCATGCAGTATCTGATCGTAGCCTCGCTGTAAAAAAGAGGAATATACTGCAAAAAACGGATGAAAACCACCTGCTGCCAAACCGCATGCAAATGTCACTGCATGCTCTTCAGCAATGCCAACGTCAAAAAAGCGATCTGGAAAACGCTTTGCAAAGCCTTTTAAGCCACAGCCGTCCATCATAGCTGCTGTAATAGTTACAAGTTTTTCGTGCGTCTGTGCAAGTTCACAAATTGTTTTTGCAAAGATATCAGTATATGTTGCCTCTTCCTTTGGCTTTTTCGCCATTCCATTTTTCTTTATAAATGGTCCAACTCCATGGTAGGATTCCGGATGAAGCTGTGCCGGCTCATATCCCTTTCCCTTTTCTGTGATCACATGAATGAGCACCGCACCTTCTACCTGTTTGGCATCCTCAATGACCTCTGTAAGTGCCTCAATATTATGACCATCAATAGGTCCAAGATATGTGATGCCCATATCTTCGAAAAACATTCCCGGAATAAAAACTTGCTTCAGCATACTCTTCGCACGGCGAATGTTGCGCTCAAGCTCCTCTCCAATTGCATTCATCTTGCTTAATGATGCTTTCACATTTTTCTTGAAATTAGTGTAGCCCTTTGCAGTACGCACACCTGCCAGATAATGCGAAAGCCCTCCAACATTTTCAGAGATAGACATATGGTTGTCGTTTAAGATCATGATATAATTACTCTTAAGCGATGCTGCGTTATTAAGTGCTTCAAAAGCAAGGCCGCCTGTAAGAGAACCATCACCAATCACAGAAACAACTTTATATTTTTCTTTCTTGAGCTCTCGTGCACAAACCATACCAAGTCCTGCTGATAAGGACGTAGAGCTATGACCCGTATCAAATGCATCACAATTACTTTCATCACGCTTTGGGAAACCACTCATGCCGTGATATTTGCGAAGTGAGTCAAAGCCATTCTTTCGTCCTGTCAAGATTTTATGTGTGTATGATTGATGTCCTACATCCCAAATCAATTTATCCTGTGGGAAATTCAAGCACCGATGAAGTGCAATTGTCAGCTCCACCACTCCGAGGTTCGAGGCAAGATGACCACCATTGTCGCTGACTTTATCAATTATAAACTGCCGAATCTCATCTGCCAGAATAGGAAGTTCTTGCTCTTTTAATTCTTTGACGTCATTCGGCCTCTGTATTTTATCAAGTACCATAAACGGCCCCCTTTAGCATCATTTGGTTTGAAAATAATGCCTATTTTTTTCTTACAATTAGATACTCGAAGAGTCGCTTTAAAAATGATGCATTCGGACATACCTGATCAAGAAGTGTCATTGCTGTATGAGAATATTCCTCTACCAGCTTAGAAGCACCATCTAGTCCATAAATTGTCACATAGGTAGTCTTATTATTCTTCTCATCGCTCTTTACCGGCTTTCCAAGCTCCTCAGTCGTAGAAATTACATCGAGAATATCATCACGAATCTGAAATGCCATGCCTACATGATGGGCGATCTGCTCTGCTGCTTTTACCTGATTATCATCTGCTCCTGCAAGCACAGCACCAATCATCATTGCTGCTTCTAAAAGCGCTGCTGTCTTTAATTCATATATAAATTCAAGCTGGCTCTTTGTTACAGGACGGTCTGTGTACTCAACATCTACACTCTGTCCTCCGATCATTCCATAAATTCCAGCCTTATTTGCCAAAATCGAAATAGCTTTTCCAACAAGATCAGCACGATCTGTCAGCGCAAATGCCTTTGCTGCTATCTCAAATGCATAGATAAAAAGCTTGTCTCCTGCAAGCACGGCCATATCATAGCCATATTTTTTCCATGTAGTCAGATTTCCTCTTCTATACTCATCATTATCCATACATGGAAGATCATCATGTACAAGTGATCCTGAATGAATCATCTCAAGTGCTGCCATAAACGGCTCCACAACATTTCCTGTTCCGCCAAAAGCTTTAAAGCTTTCTAACATAATCATCGGGCGAAGACGCTTTCCACCAACTAAAACACTATAATTAGATGCTTCGATAAGAAGTTTTTGATGACCAGTCTCCTCAGGAAGATAACCTTGTACAACCTTCTCTGCCTCTTTTGTATGCTGCTGTAACTCTTCTTTCCATTCCATCATAACTCATCCTCTGTTTCTGTCTCTATGACTGTAATGCGTTTTTGCACTCGGTCGATTTGACCTGCACACCCGCGAACAAGACGTACACCTTCTTCATATTTTGCAAGCGCCTCCTCGAGTCCAAGACTGCCGTTTTCAAGTTCAGCTGCAATCTCCTGAATCTTTAGAAGCTGCTCTTCTATTGTCATATCCATTAGCATGTTTTTTGTCTGTTTTTTCTTATTCATCAAAAGCTGCCTCTTTTATCATTCCATCTTGTCTTTTGGCATGCACTTTGTCACATCTGCCTGCACGATACCATCACTTAGATAAGCAAAAAATGTTGTTTGTGGTGTCATCTGATTCACACTGCAAACTGGTTTTTTATTCTCATCTGTCAAAAATGCATATCCGCCTCCTACCTTTTTAAGCGGCGACTGCGCTTCTAACTTTGCTGCTGCAATAGAAAGCTGTGCTTTTTTTTGATCGATCAGATGCATTATCTGCCTTTTTATCTGTGCTTCGTACTGCTTAAGCGTTTCACTTTGCGCTTTTAATCGTACGCTTGGATGAGAAACTTTTAGTGAAAGCTTTGCATGTTCAAGTTCCTTTTTTCTGCTCTCTATAAGTGCTTGCATACTCTGCGAAAGCTGTGCTGCAAAAAAATTTAGTGTATTTTCAAATGTATCATACTCAAATACAGCAAGTTCAGCTGCCGCGGATGGTGTTGGTGCACGCAAATCTGCAACAAAATCGGCAATGGTAAAATCTGTCTCGTGGCCGACTGCTGAAATCACAGGTGTCTCACAGCGAAAAATGGCCATTGCTACGCATTCCTCATTAAATGCCCACAAATCTTCAATTGAACCGCCTCCGCGTCCAACAATGATCACATCAAGTCCTAGTGTATCAAGATAGTCAATTCCTGCAGCTATATTGACTGCTGCTGATTCACCCTGAACAAGCGTCGGATATAAAATCAGCTGAACATATGGATTTCTTCTGTGTGTAATATTTATAATATCCTGAATGGCAGCTCCTGTCTTTGCAGTGACAACACCTACTTTTTTAGCAAAGCGGGGAATCGGCTTTTTATATTCCTCTGAAAACATGCCCATTTCCTCAAATTGAGCTTTTCGCTCTTCAAAAAGGCGAAACCATTCTCCTACACCTGCTGGCTCTAGCTGCGTCACATACAGCTGATAGACACCATCACGCTCGTAAATACGAACACTGCCTCTTGCAATCACACGCATACCTTCTGATGGAATAAATGTAAGCTTTGCCCGATTAGACGCAAACATCACACATGACAGTGTGCTCGTTTCATCTTTTAAGGTAAAATACAGATGACCGCCTGAATGTTTTTTGCAATTAGAAATCTCGCCCTGAATGGAAATCCTCTTCAGGGCGAAATCTTCTTCAAACAGATGACTTATATACGATGTGACCTGTGCTACTGTATAGACAGATGCCATTAAGCCAGCTCCGGATGCTTATGAACAAGCTTTGCCAGCACACCATTTACAAACTGAGGTGACTCATCTCCTCCATAGCTTTTTGCAAGCTCGACAGCCTCATTGATGGCTACTTTTCCTGGAACATCCTCGTCAAATATCAGCTCATATGCTGCAAGACGAATGATTGACAAATCAACCTTATTCATACGGCTAAGCTTCCAGCCCTCTGCCGCCTGTGTGATTTCTTCGTCAATTTCAGGAAGCTTTTCTACGATCATGGAAAAGCGCTTCTCAAGCTGCTCCTTTTCCTTCTCGATTAAAAGCAGCTGACCTTCTTCTGGATACATACATTCCTCTAAATAATTGTCAGCCTGCTCATTCAGCTCTTCCTTATCATAAAAATTTGCATGAAATAATAACTTAAACGTGTATTCACGTAACTGTCTGCGGTTCAAATTCTACCTCGTTTCCTGCCTGTTCTTTTTATTTGTTTTAACTATAAGCGCAAAAAGGGTGCCGGTACGACACCCTGATCTTACATATTTACTCCGGCAACAGTAATTTTTACTTCTGTAACTTCAAGTCCAGTCATATTTTCAATTGCGGACTTAACGCGCTCCTGTACCTTTGCTGTTACAACCGGTACGCTGCATCCATACTCGATAATAAGTGAAATCTGTACAGACACATTTTTTCCTTCGACTGTGACCATAACACCCTTGGAAAGATTCTTGCTTGAATGCTTTGCAATGACATCATGTGTCAGTGAGCCAGACAGATATGCAACACCTTTTGTCTCAGTTGCTGCAAGTGCGGCAATAGTTGCCACAACATCGTTTGCAATCTTGATTTCTCCGGTGCTTTCTTCAACAGGAATAGTAACTTCTCCAGATTCTGATTCCAATCCCACAACGGTACCTCCTCTACTTCTATCTATCGTTTTACCTTTTTGTATTATATCAAATCAAAAGACTTTTGTAAAGAAGTTATTCTGTCTTTGCTGTTCCCATCAGTGTAACGCAGATTTGAGATGCACTTACGGAAGTCTTGCGTTTTACAATATCTTCGATCTGAGCAAGCTCTGCATCTGTTAGATTATCCTTGCAGATTACTACATCAACGGCATCCTGTGTGATGCTGACAATTGAATGATCAAACCCTTTCGCGCTAAGAAGTGTCTCTACAGCATTTTCCTTATCACTATAGTCTGTCAGACGAACAACTGCATCAATTGCGGCTTGTTTATCTAACTCTGTCTGCGCATCACTATCAATAATTGCCAAGAGATCTTCCTTATTTTTCCCTCTTGTCTGCTCTCTTGCAAGCTTTGTCTGTGCCATATAATCAGATACTGTCAGCCCGTTTGCCAGCACCATTTTTCCTGGATCATCAATATCCTGATCTAAGCTTTCGATATCAGTGAGTGCAGCATCTGTGGCATCTTCTTTAGCAGTATCGATCGTATCATACTCTGCAATTGCCTCTTTAGCATCACTTGTGTTTTCCATGCTGATATCCCTACTGTCAGCAACTTCCACTCTTCCGGCATATGTAAGATACCCAGCAATCGCAATCATCACTGCAAGTACGGTGATAATTACCTGATTTTTTCTCATGATCCGCTTCACTTTGCTTCCTCCGCCTGAGATTTCTTTTCAATTACCTTAATTTTATGCGCCTCTATACCAAATAATGCCTGCACCGCCTCACTGATCTCACGAATTTTTGTCTGCGTGATATTTCCCCTAGCAGCTACCACCACACCCTGAATTGATGGGCTCATTTCCTTTATGATATATGGCATACTGCCTGAGGTGTTTCCTGTCAGCAAAGCCTCATTTTTTTTGCTAAGACTGCTTGTTACACTTTTTTCTAACGATTCTCCACTTCCTTTTTCTATCTCCTGCTTATTTTCCTCAAGCTGAATTGATTTTTCAAGCACTTTTTCTGACGTTGCAGAAAGAGTGATCATCACATCAACAGATGTGATGCCTTCCATTCCTCCAAGGATTTGTTCCAGACGTTTTTCAAGCTCATGCTCATAAGAAAATAAAGATGTATCACCATCTGTATCTAAACTGCTGCCCATGCTTTGTGCCTGATTAGAATAAGTACCTGCCTGATTTAAGTTTGATAATTGATTTTGTGGAAGGGAACAGATGATAAGAATAATTGCTGCAACTGCTAAAAGACCAAGCCGCAAAAAACCAATCTTTTTTAATTCAGAAAGCCATTTGGATTTCATAACCTTGCTCCTTATTTTTATCTGTCTTTAAAAATAACTGTGATCTTGCATGTGGATGAAAGCTGCTCTTCCAAATATTTTTTCAATTCATCTTGTCCTATCTGCATATGATCTTTTTCATTCGTTTTTATTTCACTTACTGTCACCTCAATCTGTATGATCGTTCCACTAGAATCAGTCTCTAGCGACAGATCTTCTAAAAAACACTCACGCTTTTTTAGAAGATCTCTTATCTGCTGCTCAAGGATCTTTTTCTGGGCAGACACTTCAAGCGTAGTCTGCTTATCATTTAATTTTTGCAAATCTGCTTCTAAATAAGTTCCTTCTGAGAAAAAAGCTCCAGCCTCTAACCAAGTCTGACCAACCCGCTCAGCTGAAATGGACAAAATCGGAGAAACAAACAGCAATACTAAAAGAAGATTTAAAAACAAGCGAATATATGGACCATATTCTTTTTTTGCAACAAGATTTTCTACTAACACTGATAAAATAAGATAACCCGCGATCTGACGCAGATAATCACGAATTGCGGTCATAATAATCCTCCTCTGATAAGCTTTTCTTACAGCACACGATTCGTAAATGCGCATATTACTGCAATTGTAATCAGGAATAGAAAAATCGCCATACAAAGCGTTTTTAACAGCATACGATTCGTAAATGAGACTGCCTGAAGTGCTGTGATCATACGCTTATCTGAGATAGGACTGGCAACTGCTGCAATCCCATAATAAATCAGAACAATAGCTGCCATCTGCAAAATCGGATATATGCTTACAAGTATTAAAACAATACACCCTGCCATACCAATTCCATTTTTAATCAGCGTACCTGTTCCTATTATTATTTCAGCTGTACTCTTTATACCACTTCCAATTCCAGGTATGGAGCCAATCAGCTTCTGAGCAAATGCCGGTCCTGCACTAGAGGCAAGCGGTACAATCAATCCCTGAATCACCTGCAGACCAACAATTACAGCACAAAGTGTTTTCATTGACCACTCATAGATCATCTTTATCAGCTCCTCCATCCCGGCAAAACGATCTTCCCCTGTAAGCCCGTTTAAAATTGATACGCCAAAATACAGCTTAATAATAGGTATCATTGCATAAACAAGAACTGCATCTATCAGTCCAATCATGCCAAATGTTGCCTGATAATACAAACTTGATGATGCCGCACCTGTTATACAAACCATTGACAAGCAAAAGGCAGGCAAAAGCATTTTCATAAATGTAATCATAAGATTAAGACAATTCGTCACAAGACGACAACTCTGAACAAATCCTGCAAGTGCAGAGGCTGTAATCATCAAAAATACAACAAACCATGCTTGTCCCGCGATCTGATCACTGTCAAAAACAGATGCTATGCTGCTAAGAACTGCAGAGCAAACCACAAGCAGCAAAATAGAAACTGCCTGTGTACGATTTTCCTGCACCTCTCCAATTAAAACTGACGCGATATCTGATAAAAGCTTTGAAAATGATATTGGCCTGTCTGCATGAATCAAATTCCTAACAAGCTCACCAAAACCTATATGTGTCTTTGAAAGATTATCAGATACAAACTGCTCCAAATCAGATAAATCAAGCTCTGACAGTGCCTCATCCATGTCTTCTGCAAAGTCGCTTTCTTCTGATTTCTCCTGTAATAACTCTGCATGCACCAACTTGCAAAAACTGCCTTCTGCTATAATAAACCACAATGTCACAAATAATACGATACAAAGCTGCCTGCATCTTTTTGCCATATGCTCCCTTCTATCCACAACACATTTTTGTTATGTTCACATCAGCTTAGAAACATTTTTTAAAACAGCCAGCACAATCGGCATGCTAAAACCAAGAATTGTAAGTCGTGCCGCCATTGAAATCTGACGTCCAAGTGCCTCTTGTCCGCAGTCTTTACAAAAATCACATGTAAATTCGCCCAAACATGTAATTCCTATCATTTTAAGAATGCTTTCCATATAAATGTTGTCAATTGAAAGATACTGGCGAAGCTGATTCATGCTCTGAATTAAATAGCGAATCTGTTCAAGAAGATAATAGCCAAAAAACAATCCTGCAGCTAACATCAGATAAGTACGATACTCTTCTTTTATCTGTTTCAGGCAAACCGCTAACAATGTAAACGCAATACCTGCTGCCGCAATCTTCCACATGCGCCCTCCTACAGTGCAAATAGATTTCGAATACTGTCAAACAATTCACTGATATAAGGAATCAGCCAAAACAGTACAAGAATCAAACCAGACAAGGATACCAAAAATGCCTGCTCGTCACGGCCGCTTTGCTTTAATACCTGCTGTATGATTGTTACCAGGATTCCGACAGCCGCGATCTTAAAAATCAGATTGACATCCATTCTGGTATCCCCCTTTTACCATAGCAAAATAAGAAGAAAAGCTGCCGCGCAAAAACTAAGAACGCGGCATAGCTTACACTCATTTCCAAGCTTCGTTATCCGCTTTTCATACAGCTGTGAAAGCTGATTTGCATCAAAGAAAAGCTGCTCTTTTACCATTTTTCTTTCAAATAAGAGAAAATCAGATGCACAATGAAGAATCAATTCCTCTTCCTGCTCATTCCAACCCATTTTCCTATATACTTCGTTTACAGCATGGCTCCACTCCTGCAAAAAATCGCCGCCTTCTGCCATACGTTTCGCCATCCTGCTTACTAGTTCTTTTGTCGCCCCTTGCGTGATTGATGATGCTTTTGTAAAAACATCCTCCAATATGCTGCCTCTTATTTCAATCTCCTGTCCGGCAAAGAGAAGGAAACGAATCAATTCCTGCAGCTGTTTTGCCGTCTCCTTTCGTGATGTTTCCATACAAAATCCAATGGACAACAAAGTTCCAGCTATTATAACAGCTGCTGCAAGTTTCATTCATAACTCCTTTCAATTTCTACAGTCGTCATAAGTTGCCTATTCTGATCATAAATCAAAACATTTCTGGAACAGTCATTGTCTATTTGAATTTCTATGTACCGCGAAAATAATCCAGAAATCTTTTGATCAAAAAGATGCTGCTTTATTGTTCCGTGCGCTGTCGTTAAAAGCGCTGTTCCCCACTTTTTTGCCTGTATGAATATCTTTATGTCCTCTTCTCCTCCAGCCTCATCTGCAGCTAACACCTGCGGTGCCATTGTACGAAGAAGCATTATCATCGTATCTGTCTTACTTCCGCCATCCATAACATCTGTGTTTTGTCCAACATCATTTTGCGGAATACCGCTTATACAGGCGGCCACTTCTCCTCTCTCATCTGCCAAACTAGTGGTAAGAGGACGATGAATACCTGTTCCATCTGAAATCAGACGAACAAGGTCGCGAAGAAGAGTTGTCTTTCCAAGCCCTGGCGGTGATACTATCAGCGTATCTAAAAATCGCTCTTTCTCCCACAGCCATGGATAGATTTCTCTGGCACAGCCGCGTACTTCCCTAGCCATTCGAATATTATACGAGCTGATCTTACGTATTCCCTGGAGCTTTCCATCACTAAGTATTACCTCTCCACAAATTCCAATGCGGTGTCCCCCCTGAATAGTCAAATAGCCCTGACGAATCTGTTCTTCGGCTGCATATACAGAAAAACGACTTGCATTTAATAAAATCTGCTCCATCTCTGCCTTTGACGAAATAACGAGTGACATTTCTGGTGATAGAGTTTTTGTAAGACTCCCGTTTTGATTCAAATAAAAAAGATTCATTTTTCTTCGCACCGATACAGGCCTCTGTGTACGGATACGTATTTCTTCAAATGAATCAAGTGAAATGCCTCCTTTTTTTAATGCCTCTTTTATAGATTGTGGCAAAATCTGCCAGATGGCATCTGTCTGCATTGACATCACCTCTAACACAACTATATGCAAGTCCATAATCTTTATGCAAAAAGTCGCTAATTTACAAATTATCTCTCTGTGTTCCATTCTCTTTTTTATCTGTTGATTTATAATAACAGTAAATGCATACTTAAAAATCGGGAAGGAGCAATTAAAATGTTGTTTTCTTATGACAAAACTCTTGGAACTGTTGAAACCTCTCAGGGTACAATGACACTTACGAAGGTATTCATTCCGTTTTTTCTTGAAATGTTTTTGATGAATTTCATGCAGACGGTCAATACCTTTATGCTCTCTTATTTTTCGGATAATGCTGTTGCCGCCGTGGGTGCTGCCGGTCAGTTTTCCAGCATGATCTATACTTTTTACTCCGTCATTGGAACGGGTGTCTCCATTGTTTTATGCCATCATCTTGGCGCAGGAAAAAAAGAACAGACCTCAGAAGCTGTATTTTCAGCGCTTGTCTTTGGTGCTACCCTAAGTGCAGTTATTAGTATTTTAATGTCTATATTTGCTCGTCCATGTATGACACTTCTTAATATAAAGGGAGATGTTTTAGATGATGCTGCAAAATATTTTTCGATCTGCATGCAGTTTTCATTTCTGCCAGCACTTTTTGTAATTATATCCTCAATCTTTAAAAGCTACGGTTTTCCTCAGATTTCCGTTGGCATTTCTCTTGGTATGAATATCTTAAATGCTGCACTGAATTATCTCGTTATTTTCCAACCATTCCCATTCTTTCTTAAAGGCGTATCGGGAATTGCATGGTGCAGCAATATAAGCCGTGGTGTTGCTCTTATCTGCATTATAATTTGTCTGTTTCGTCTTCCGCTGCAGCTTGATTTTCACAAGATGAGGCCAAAGAGCTTGTTAAAGATTAAGGAAATTCTGCGTGTTGGTCTTCCAGGCGGAATCAGCTCACTCTCCTACAATGTATCGCAGACTGTAACTACATCTGTTATTGCACTAGTTGGCGTCTCCGCGATTTCAACTAAAATATATGTCTCCAATCTTGTTTTTTATGTTTATGTGCTTGGCCTTTCCCTTGGAATGTCAACATCACTTTTGATTGGATGGCTATGCGGTGCCAAGAAATACGATCAAGCATATAAGCTGAATCTGCAAAATTTAAAGGTCACGATTTTACTAAATGCTACGCTGTCGATTTTACTGTTTCTATTTGGCCGTCCGCTTCTTTCTCTTTTTACAAAAGACCCTGATATTCTTAAGGTTGGCTGTGCACTTTTGTTTTGGGATATTTTCGTTGAGATTTTCCGCGGTTTTAACCATATCGAAGAGAACTCTCTGCGCGGTGCCGGTGATGTAGTCTTTCCAATGATTGTCTCTATCTGTTCTTGTTGGGCAATGAGCGTACTATTTTCTTACATACTAGGCGTAAAGCTCGGACTTGGACTGACAGGCTGTTGGATCGCCTTTGCCATGGACGAAGCCTTCCGCGGAATTAACTACTTCTTCCGTTGGAAATCAAAAAAATGGATGAAGAAGACAGTTGTTTAATTGTGTTGTGCTATTTCCTGTGTTTTGGCATAATCTGCAGGTGAAACGCCTGTCTGCTTCTTAAAAACTTTACTGAAATAGCTTTCATCAGCAAAGCCAACACACTCACTGACCTCCATTATACGCATGGAGGTCGTTGTTAGCAGCTGCTTAGCATGCGCGATGCGAATGTCACGCAAATACTGAAATACCGTTTTTTTCATATTCTTTCTAAATAGACGGTTCAGATAATCAAAATTGATATCAAATTTTTCTTCCAGATAATCGCCCGTGAGCGGTTCCTTGTAGGCTTCATGCAAAAAACTTTGCACTTCAAGAACTTTCTTATAGCCACGGGCGGTTATCATTTTATTTTCCTGCAACGCAAATGTCAGACTGGCACGTGAAAGCTGAATTAAAAATGCTAGAAATTGCGCGCCGCTCAAATCCTTATAATATTCCATATGGTCGGAATTTGCCGATACCACTTGCTGAATTTGCTGAATCAGCGCTCCCCAAACTGTCTCATCCTGAATATTGCAATACTTAGGAAGCATAAGCTGATGGCTCTTTTCATTAGGTGCTTCGCTTGAATCACTCTGCATTGCTGCACAACGAAGCTGAAGCATTTGTTCGTGCATTTTGGACTCGTCTATTTCATTATTTTCGCTTTCTTCCAACATTGGATGAGTCATCAGATGAATCATATCATGCTGAAAATGAATGTAATAATATTCGCAGTAAGTAATCTGCTTTCCCTCATGATATTTATCAGGATCCAAAAGAATAAAATCGCCTGGGTGCAGATGATATGTAATTCCATCCTCTGCCAAATAAAGCTCTCCCTTTTGAATCAAGTACGCTATATATTCATGCGGTACACGCTTTTTATGCGCACACGGCGGTTTTAATATCCAATAATCAGCCAGATGTATCTGCGGTACGATTCTGCTGTCCATCACATAATACATATTTTCACTCCATTCCGAATAATAATTCATTATAATGCCAAAATGGATGAAATGTCAATATTAGCACATCTGTCTATCTTTTTCTTGTAAAAAATGAGTAAAAAAGTTTTGAGGAGAAATTTTACCAATGAAAGAAATCTCCATTTTCTTGACAAGATAATATGGTATACTATTATCAATATATACATAGCAACTTTTTAAATGGAGGTAACGATATGTCAGATTTTGATTTATGTAAAGAAACTCTTGTAGGAAAAAGAATTATTTTTCTTGGCAGTTCAGTCACTTATGGAGCCTGTGCCATGGGGCAATCATTTATCGAGGCTTTAGAAGAAAAAGATGGAATTATTGCCATAAAGGAAGCTGTAAGCGGAACGCTTCTTGTTGATGAGGATGTTGCTGATGGCAAATCGTACATTGCCCGACTAGCGACCATTGATACAAACATAAAAGCAGATGCGTTTGTCTGCCAGCTGTCTACAAATGATGCCTCGCACAACAAGCCGCTTGGAATAATTTCTGATTCATATGCAAAGGAAAATTTTGATACTAAAACCATAGCAGGTGCTATTGAATTTATTATTGCATATGCTAAGCAGACATGGCATTGCCCTGTAATTTTTTACACTGGAACTAAGTATGACAGTGATCTTTACAAAAAAATGGTTGAACTGCTGCTTTCAATACAAAAAAAATGGCAGATTGACGTGATTGATTTATGGAATGATATAGAAATGAATCAAGTTTCACCAGAAAATTACAAACGTTACATGTCTGACCCAATTCACCCATTAAGAGATGGTTATCGCGAATGGTGGCTTCCAAAATTTGAGGAAGGTATCACGCTTGCTTTGACTAAAAAACATACAATTGAAATCTCAAGTTTTGTTGAGAAAGCTAAGACTCTTGGCGTTCTTGGTGTAAAGGTTACTCAGCATAATGAGTTAAAAGCAGAGTGGTTAAGTGAAGGTGAATGCCGCAGAAATATTTATTCGGCGACAAAAAGTTTTACGTCTTGTGCGATGGGATTTGCCGTACAGGAAGGACTAATTTCGCTTGATGAAAAGCTTACCGATGCATTCGCAGACGATATTCCAGAAAATCCAGATGAGAATCTGAAAAAAGCAACAGTCCGTGATCTTTTGACGATGTGTCTTGGACAGGAATCTGGTCATTTAATGGGAGATCAGAGACCGCTCTATAAGGAAGACGATTGGGTTAAGATGGTTCTTTCTATTCCATTTGTCTATGAGCCTGGAACACATTTTGTCTACAATAATGTAGGTCCATATCTGGCAGGCATCCTTGTTCAGAGACGCTCTGGAACCGATCTTGTATCTTATCTTATGCCGCGACTTTTTAAACATCTTGAAATTAAGCGGCCAACCTGGGAAATTGATCCTCTTGGCAATACATTTGGTGCGGGCGGACTGTTCCTTACTCTTTCTGAGCTTCACAAATTTGGTCTGTTCTATTTGAATAAAGGAAAATGGAATGGAAAACAGCTGTTAAATGCTGCATGGATTGAGGAAAGCACAAAGCCATCAGACACAGAACAGTATGGTTATCTGTTCTGGCGTGGAAAATATAATTCCTACCGTGCCGATGGCAAATATTCTCAGCTTTCCATTGTACTGCCTGACGCAGATGCCGTCGTATCCCTTGTCGCAGAATGCCGCAACGGAGAAGAACTGACGCAGGCAATAAATGACCTTATCTGCGCACAGTTATAATTCTGTTACTTGTGATATGGCTCATTTTTCTGAATGCGAAAACAGCGATATATCTGCTCAAGTAAAATCACACGCATCATTTGATGTGGAAATGTCAGTGCCGAGAAGCTAAGCTTCTCATCGGCACGGGCAAGTACCTTTTTACTAAGACCAAGGGAGCCTCCAATCACAAAAACAAGATGTGACCGCCCTGTCACTGTAAGTTTTTCTAAATGCTTTGATAATGCAACTGAATCATACTGTTTTCCATCAATAGCTAACGCGATCACATATCCATCCTTCGGACAGCGGGCAAGCAGACGATCTCCTTCTTTATCTTTGATTTGCTCACAGAGAAGATCGCTTGCCTGATCCAAAGTTTTTTCATCCTCGACCTCAACAAGCTCAAGCTTCGTATACAGTCCGAGTCGCTTTGAATATTCCGCAATGGCCTGCTTCCAGTAGCTTTCCTTTAATTTTCCAACGGTTAATATCGTAATTTTCAACTTCTGTACCTTTCTTTCTGTCATGTTTTAATTGATGACCATGTTTTTGATTTGGTCTACATTCTGCTGTACTCTGCTTCATAGCAATCTTTCTGCGTCACAACAAAATCAAGCCGTCTGTCATGTGCTTCACTTGGAATTGCATCGAAAAGCTGTTCCTCAAATGCATAGCCAACTGTAACTGCTTCCTTATACATTTGCAGGTAGCGGTCATAGTAACCGCCGCCGTAACCCATGCGCAGCCCATCTCGTGTGAATGCACATCCTGGTACAAGAATCAAGCTATTCTCGTCTGCCCGAACTACCTGGCAGTCTTTTTTTGGCTCTAAAATGCCATATGTCCCTTTTACACAATCATCTAATGACATAATACGGCAAAACACCATCTTGCCGCTTCCCTGCTCTCCATCCAAAAGGACTACCCTTGGAACAGCAACACATTTTTGTTCAGCAAATGCATGCTCAATGACAGGCATTGTATCTGCCTCGCTGCGATATGCCATATAGGCAAAGATCATGCTGGCATTTTTGTAAGCTTTCGTATCAAATAAATTTTTCGCAATCTGCGCGGATTTTTCCTCTCTATTCGTAATTTCAGCACGTTTTTTTAACGCAGATTTTCGAAATAAGCGTTTTTCTTCTTCTATTGTCATATGAAGCTCCTTCTTGCAACTTCTTTTTGTTTCTTCACACCTTCGCCTGACTCCGAGAGCAGACACTTACAACCGCAATGCCGTAAAGCGAAGCGGTCAGGCTTGCGGTGTAAGTTGTCTGTCGAGGAGTCTCGCAACATAGTATCACGGACAGAAACGTGCCGCAATCCACTCTGCTGCACGAATGCCATCCATCGCTGCTGATGTGATGCCGCCTGCATAGCCTGCGCCTTCACCGCACGGATATAGTCCACGCACATTGCTCTCTCCATTTTCATCACGTACCATACGAAGCGGTGATGAGGTACGACTCTCCACACCAAGCAAAAGCGCATCCTCTCTTGCAAAGCCATGAATTTTGCGGTCAAATGCTGGAATAGCTTCGCAAAGTGCCTCAGTAAGCGGCTTTGGAAGCACCTGATTTAAATCGGCAAATGCATATGCACCCTTTGTGCATGGCTTGACTTCTCCGAGGCCAGTTGAGATACGTCCTTCTTTAAAATCACCAAACAGCTGAAGCGGAATTTTGCTGTTTCCTGCGCGGTATGCTGCCTGCTCAAGTCTTCGCTGGAAGGCTACGCCGCCCATATAAGACGCATCAGGAAAATCCTGCGGTGTAACAGTGACAATAAGTGCTGAATTTGCATTCTTACTGTCACGCGCATGGTAGCTCATTCCGTTTACGGCAAGACCGCCCTTCTCACTTGATGCATTGACCACAAAGCCTCCTGGACACATGCAAAAACTGTACACACCACGACCGTTTTCTGCCTGATGCGTCAGCTTGTAACTGGCTGCGCCAAGTGACGAAACATGTGCGGCTCCATATTGTGAGAAATTGATCATCTCCTGCGGATGCTCAATACGCACACCGACAGCAAATGATTTAGGTTCCATATGAATATGCTTTCCAAGCATGGCAAATGTATCGCGCGCACTATGTCCTGTTGCAAGGACGAGTGTCTCACATGCAATATACTCGGTCTGATTGACCCATATTCCAGCTAGTATGCCATCTCTTACATCAAGATCTGTCATACAGCTGTCAAAACGTACTTCTCCGCCATACTCTAGGATGCTCTTTCTCATACTTACAATTACATTCTTTAACACATCAGTTCCAATGTGAGGCTTTTGCTGATATAAAATTTCTTCCGGTGCACCATGCTCAACAAAAATTTCTAACACCTTGCGATTTCTCATAAGCTTATCTTTGACAAGTGTGTTTAACTTTCCATCTGAGAATGTACCTGCGCCACCTTCTCCAAATGAAACATTTGTCTTCTCATCAAGCTCTCCTGTTTCCCAGAAATGCTCAACTTTTTTAGAACGATTATCTACATCAGCGCCCCGCTCCAAAAGAATAGGACGATATCCGTGCTGCGCGAGCAGATAGCCACAGAAAAGTCCTGCCGGTCCTGTTCCTATGATTACAGGGCGATGTTTTTGCTGCAGTACTCCTTCCTTTGGAAATGTATAGGTCTGCCCAGAGGCAATCACAATTGACGGATTATGCAGCTTTTTTACAATTGTCCGTTCATTGTCCACCTCTGCCTCGATAAGATAGACAAAGAAAAGCTCTGGCTTTTTTCTTGCATCAATAGACTGGCGCAGAATCTTCCAGCTCTTTAAATGACTGCGTGATATTTTAAGCTGCTTACATATTTTTTCTTCCAGCTCTTCTTTACTGTGACCGCATGGAAGCTTTAATGAATTGATCTGTATCATCTATTTTTCCTCTGTTTTCCAATTTTATTTGCCGCTGCTTTTCCGGCAAGTGTGCCTGTCGCCCATGCCCAGTGCAAATTGTAACCGCCGCAGATTCCATCCACATCAAGAACTTCTCCTGTCAAATATAACCCCGGCACATTCACACATTCCATTGTTGACGGATCAATTTCTCTAAGGTCAACGCCGCCAGCACATACCTGTGACTGACTTACTGGGTTAGTTTTCGTAATTGTAATGCGATATTCTTTTGCAAGCGCTGCCAGGTTATCGCAGTCTGCCAGCCTCATTGGTCTGTCAATTGCAATTCTTGCCTTTTTGCAAAGTGCATGTACAAGCTTTGAGTTCCATAATCCACAAAGCTGTCCCTGTGCACTTCGCTCTGTAAAGCCTGCACGCACACGAAGCTCCTCTAACAGCTCATTTCTTGTCATGGATGGCATAAAATCAATAACCGCTTCTGTCTTTTTCCTTTTTAACAATGAATATGATGCATAGCGGCTAACCTGAAAGACCGGGATTCCCGAAATGCCATAATCTGTCAGTTGTACTTCTCCCTTATCCTTACTCATACACTTTCCATCAGAAATAAGTGACACAGCTGCCTGCACGCGCACACCGCTCCAAATCTTCCCAATCGGATCTTTTTCCTGAACAAGTGCCGTGAGCGCCGGAACTGTTGGCTGTACTTTTAAGCCAAGCGTGCGGCAAAAACCTTGGGGATCAACAAGCTTTCCTTCCTTCATTCCGGCAAGACTTCCTGCCGCAATTATCAATACACGGCTCTCAAAATGCTCTCCCTGTGACGTAGCGGCTATAAATTCGTTATTTTTATTTTTTACCTGCGTAACAGGTGAATCTATATGTATCACAATACCAAGCCGCTTTGCTTCCATCAAAAGACATTCTGCAACTGATGCTGCCTGTCCAGATGACGGATAATAATAGCCATCGCGTTCACTTGGCCAAATGCCAAGCTCCTTCAAATAGGTAATCGCAGCAGACGGCGGATACTGTGAAAGCACCTCTTCTGCCTGACTGATAAAGGCACTTCTATAACAGGAAAGTGCCATTTTTTCATTTGTATAATTACATTTTCCATTTCCTGTCGCCAAGATTTTTTTTGCCGGGCGATCCTGTGCCTCAAGAATATGCACCTTGCATCCGCCGCGAGCGGCATATATCGCAGCCGTCAATCCTGACGCGCCCGCTCCAATGACAAGCACCTGTGTTTTCATTAAAGTTTTCCTTTCCATGTACAAATGTATTTTGACTAGTTACATATTTCCTAATCCTAAGTGTACACCAGTCCATCTCAATAAGCTCACACCTAATACATCCTCGTATATCATCTTTTTCTTCCATTTGAGACGGATCTGATAAAAAAAGACGAAGTTCCTCTTCATTCATCCCTGCCAAACGTATATCCCAATATGGTTCTACAAAAAGCAGCTGCCCTGTATCGACACTGTACTCTTCCAGAAAAATATCCATCTGTGCATTCACGCGCACCTCACTCTCTGATTTTGGAGGCAAACGCATTAAAATTTCTTTTTGTTCTTTATCTGCCAACATATTTTTTGCTGCATGCCTTGTTATAAAAAAGCTTGTCTGCTCAATCATTAGAAAGAATGCCGCAACAGAAAGAAAACGAATTGCATACTTCACACAAATACTCCTTTTGCCAAGTTTTATTTTTATGTAAAGTATGGATTCGTTTTCATTCATTTATTCCTATAAACTTACATCAGCCTGCATTTTTTTGCAATGCGAATCAACATGCTTCCCTTTGGCAGATCTCTCATGACGCTCTCGGTAAGAAGCTTACATTTAACTGCAACTGCAAAATACACAACGACTGCTACTACTACAGATATCAGCATCGGAATTGCTTTTCCTAAAAACTGATACAGCAGCTGATAACATCCAAAGCATACAATGCCCATAATTCCAGAGGCAACTGCCGGCTTTACAAATAATGTAATCACATCTGGGCGATATTCCAAAATCTTGCTGATAGAATAGAAATTCAGGATTGTAATCACAAGTGCATAGATCACATAGCTGATAATAACGCCGTAAATACCCATGTTAAAGCCAAGACAAAGAATTAATAATACCACAACATGAACTGCCATCGCAATCAGAGAGTGGCAGACTGGAAGATTCATTCTGTCAATTCCCTGAAGAATTGAGTTTGTGATGGTAGAAAATGAGAATGTGATAACGGCTGGGCAGACAACCTGAAGATAAGTGCTTGCTGCGCTTGTGTCACCAGAAAATAATGTTTTTATAATCGGATTTGCTAGTACAAGCAAACCAACGGCAGACGGAAATGCCAGTATCGAAATAAACCTAAGAATTGCATGAACTTTTGACTTTGCAGTCTGCTCATCTCCAAGAGCATATGCAGCTGTCAGTGTTGGAACAAGCGATACTGCCATTGCTGAGGAGATAGATACCGGAATATGAACTAAAAGCAGAGCCTTTGCATTATAGGCTCCCCACATGCTGTCCTTTACATCCTCCATGCCCTTTGAAGCCATGATGTTATTAAACAAGCTTCCATCTACCAGCTCAATCAAGTTATAAAGTGCAGTGCTTAAGATAACTGGAAGTGCAATAGAAAGCATAAGACGAAAAATATCGCCATACTCCTGCTGTGTTCCTGTCTTATCACGGCTAATATTAACTGCAAGAATTTTTCTGTATGCCACAAACAAAATAAAGCAAAAGATCAAGCCTGCCAGTGCACCGGCACCAGTTCCTATTGCGCCGCCTGCTGCACCCCATGCGTAGCCTAAATCAGTCGTACCGCTTGCTACATCCATTCCGTGACCAAAATCAAACAGAAAATATGCAAACACAACTGACATGATCGCATTGATCAATCCCTCTACAATCTGTGAAACTGCTGTTGGAAGTGTATTTTGAAGTCCCTGGAAGAAACCACGAAATACACCAAGAAGCGCCATAATCAAAATGGTCGGTGCCATAAAACGAAGCGCAATAGCCGCCAGCTCACTGTGGAAAAATACCCTTGTAAAAAGCTGCGCACCAATTAATACAATCAAACCAAATGTAGTACCAATACCGATTGCAAATGCAATTGCACATATAAATACTCTCTTTACATTGCGCCACTGACCCAATTGTGCCTTTGCAGAAACCATCTTTGACACGGCAAGCGGAAGACTGTATGAGGACAGCAGCAGTAAAATTGTGTAAACGCTGTACGCATACGAATAAAATCCGTTTCCCTTGTCTCCAATAATCGCCGTCATAGGAATACGATAAATCATTCCCATTACACGCACCAATATTGACGCAATCGCCAGAATACTTCCCTGTGCGATAAAATCATTTTTCTTTTTTTCCATTACAAAATCTTCCCTTTCCTGCCGCCAATCTTTCTTTTAGGCTTATCTGAGAATTGATAATCCGTTCAATATTTCTCTTTGGCGAGCCTCCATCTGCTCGCGTTCTTCTTCTTCCATATGGTCATAGCCAAACAGATGAAGCATACTATGTGCCACTAAAAAGCCCAGTTCGCGCTCTAATGAATGGCCATAGCTTTCAGCCTGCTCATATACCTTGTCCACTGATATGATAATATCACCAAGCACAAGCTCTCCCGTTTCGAAATTAAAATAGTCCTCTGACGCATTTTCCAACGGATCAAAATTCGCCGGCTTATCATAATCGACCATCGGAAATGATAAGACATCTGTTGGACGGTCAATTCCGCGGTATTCCTTATTGATCTTATGAATTTCCTCATTATTTGTCAATAATACATTGACCTCTGCCTCATACGGGCACTTCTCATAATCCATGCAGCCCATAACAACACGTTCAATTAACGCCTTGTAGTCAAATGGCAGCTCCTTTGAAGCTTCATTCTCAATTGTAATTGTCATACTCTCTCCATCAGCCTCTTGGCTTTCTCATTTTTTCTTCATGCTCTTTCGCACGCATTTTGCTGTTTTGCTTATTTTCGTAATCCTCATAAGCTTTTACGATTTTCTGAACAAGCGGATGACGAACAACATCGCGGTTATCAAGATAGACAAATCCGATATCATCCACATTCTTTAAAACCTTAATTGCCACATCAAGACCAGACGGCGTACCTGCCGGAAGGTCTTTTTGCGTCATATCTCCTGTGATAATAACTTTTGACCCAAAACCAATACGTGTCAAAAACATCTTCATCTGAGCAGGTGTCGTATTCTGTGCCTCATCCAGTATAATATAAGAGTTATCTAGTGTACGTCCTCTCATGTAAGCAAGCGGTGCCACTTCTATAAGGCCCTTCTCCTGATTGTTTATAAAGCTTTCTGCACCCATAATCTGATATAATGCGTCATATAACGGACGCAGGTAAGGATCTATTTTACTCTGCAGATCACCAGGCAAAAATCCCAGCTTCTCACCAGCCTCAATTGCCGGACGCGTCAGAATAATACGGCTGACCTCCTGCTTTTTAAATGCATCAATTGCCATCGCCATTGCCAGATATGTTTTTCCAGTTCCTGCCGGACCAACGCCAAACACAATCATTTTGCTTCGTATTTCGTCAACGTACTTCTTTTGTCCAACGGTCTTTGGCTTTACTGGCTTTCCAGAGATCGTACGGCAGATGATTTCCTTATCAATCTCAAGTACATCACTGCTTTTCTCGGAAAAAGACATTGAAATCGTATAATCAACATTCTGCTCAGTCACAGTGTTTCCTCTTCGTGACAATTCAAGCAACGTATCCACAACACTTCGCGCCTTACCAACTGCCTCTTCTGTTCCTGAAAGACGAATCGTTTCACCCCGGTTTACAAACGTTACACCAAAGGCACGTTCAATCTTTTTTATATTACAGTCAAACTGTCCAAATACATTCAGCTGATGGGCAGCCGGTATTTCCATAACTGCTTGCGCAACACTCATACATTAACCTCACTTGTTACTCTTGTTTTTGCAGTTCCTGCACTTGCGATTCCAGAGTACATTTCTCTGATGCGTTTGCTTCAAGAAGAAACTGCACATTCATTCGATAGTCTTTCGGACCACTTTCTATTGTAACATTATTTTCAATTATTTCCACCCCTAATTTTTCCAATTGAATAATAAATTCAAGATATTTTTGGTCTGCCTGTTTTTTAAGGCTCTCATCATCGTAGCAAACCGTCGCGTTTTCGTACTTCATAAGACAATATTCTTCGTTATAAAAGGGCAAGTAGAAATGTTCAAAAAGCTTCCATTGATGCTGCTCAATATACAATTCTTCCTGATCTGACGCCATAAGACTTTGCGGCAGACAAAAGCGATGACCGAACAAAACAAGACCAGAATGCACCTGCTTTGACGTATAATGTCTTACAGTCTGACTTCGGGGTATTGTAATTTCAATATTCTCCTCATATTTAATCCACACATCAGCTGAGGCGTTTGTCTTCTCATACCCAACAATTTCCTGTGAATCATTGTAAATAGGAAGCAGTCCAGACACCAAAAGATCTCCTTTTTCGACTTGATCTCCCTTTTTGACAAGCGGCGTTCCCCGCCTTGTGATCATCCTCGCAATAATTCCACTTTTTGATGCCTTAAGACTGCATGGTGTTTGCTCCTTTTCTTTTGCTGAAGCAGTATTATTTTCTTCTATCTCTACAACAAGTCTCGTGCCTTCTAAACGAGCCGATACCCATGTAATATCATCAAACTCATTGCGAAGCCGCTTTTCCAGTCTGTCACAAGCCACACTTGAAATCTTCATACCTGGTTTGTAGCCCTCATTTTTGACAAACTGCAAAAGATAGCTGTCTGTGTAGCGCATATTTCCTGCAAAATCAATATCCCATACAAACAAGGACATAACATATAAAGCGGCAAATGCCAGTATGCCACAGCAAATTCCCACACGGCTTTTTCTCGTTTTCTTCCATAAAAAATATGGGCCTCGCTTTTCAAGAATACGGATAGAAACATCCGCCTTTGTACGCAGACAGCACAGTTTCAAGAAATCTTTCGCCTTCACATCTGCCTCTATACCTGATGGTTTTCTGCGTACCTGATACAAAACTAAACCATGAAACGATACTATATTTAAAAAGCGTTCTGTTTCTGATCCGCTTATGCTGATCAAAACATGATTTGACCATCCATTTCTCAACTTCTCACCGCCATTTCAACCCTGCTTTTAAATGCTCATTCCTCGTAGCAGATTGATGTAATGCACCCCGTCACCTTAACCTCCTCTGATGCAAAGTAGGCCATTGCCAGGCAGCGCCCTGTTATTCTAATTCGATGTCTTCCTGTCTGGATACATATCTCATTTTCCTGACATGAAATAAGCTTTTTAAAATTTCTCACCTGCATTTCACTATTTCCTGACAACTGCGTCAGTTCTGCCCTCATCACTACATCTTTAGGCAAATGAAGGCAATCCACCACATGCTCCGCTCTTTGTTTTTTCACATCACGTCTTATCTGATACTTTTTCTGCTTTGGCATCCTTTTTTTCGTGTTTCGTTTCATGGCAATGACCTGTTTATTTGTTCTTACGCCAATCTATGCGCCCCACAAATAATTTATGCCAGACTTGAACGGACAATATTTCCGAACCAAGCCTGGCATATTCATTATTTTAACTTACAGTTCTCTTATATAATCTGCTAACCAGAAAATCAATTCACCAATACGGTACAGCTCACTCTCACGGCTGATTTTGTGCCACTGTCTGCGATACTCATAGTACCAGATCTCAAAAGCCTCAGCAAGTGCTCTTTTATCTATACACGGATTTTGCTGTCCATCATGCACATTCTTAATCACGCCAAACATAGTATTGATCAGAATCTGACCTTCTGCCATATGAAGAATTGGAGCAATATACTTGCGTTTTCCTTCCTCAATTCCAACAAGAAGTGCAGATACCTTCGCCATGTCATTTCTAATTGCTTCGTTGCAAAATTCAATCTGCTTCTGTGAATTTTCGGTCTGTTCGTCATATTTCTCCCAAAAAGCAGTTACTTCTCTTTCTGCGACCTGATAACGGCAATTTTCCAGAATACGTACAAACTCTCCCCAATTCACAACTGCCTGATTGCTCATATGACTTATCACTTCAACAAGTGACGCAGAACGATCACCATATTCAATTACTGATATATCAGCATTTATCGCTGACTTTTCCTGAATATCGCTGTTCCAGCTAAATGCAGCTCCATAAACGATACCTACCATAGAAAGTTCTGGATGCTGGAAATGACCAAAATCACCCCAGTCAGTATTTAAAAGGCCTTCACCATCATACTTATGCGCAAATGCTGCCATCTGCTTGATATTTTCATAAGCATTATCTAACTGGTGAATTGCCTGATTCCATCCCTGAACACCTGGACACAGATATTGATGCGCACCATTCTCCCAAAGCTTTTTCACATTGATTTCTCGTGGTGTCGGACTATAATCCCAAGTCATGCAGATTACATCCTCTGGCAGTTCTTTAATAGCTTCAGGATGTGCAGCAATGATATCTCCCCAGAACATCGGACGTTTTCCAAGTGCCTTCACATGCTCACATACGCGGTTAACCCACTGAACATACATTACATGAGAGCCAATTTCATCTGCTCTTTCTTTTCCTCTTCCTCTTCCAAGGTCAAAGGTTTCATCGCAGTTGATATTAAAAAGGTTAGAACGAAACAATGGACTATACTCATCAATTAAACGGCATACTAACTCATATGCTCTGTCATCTGTGCTGTTTAATGTATGATGGCACATGCGCTCATAAAATGAAAATGCTGTACCCTCTGCTTCTTCCACTTCTGAAAGCTCATGGAATGTTTTTGTACGAAGTACCTTATACAGATGACCAAATGTAGCAACAGAAGGAACAAGTTCAATATTTCTCTCTGCACAATATGCATCAAATTCAAGAATATCCTGCGCTGTAAGCGGTGTATCGTCTCTCCAAACCTCACTCAAACCATCAAATAAAAAGGTGTGCTCAATATAAAGATGCAGCTGATTAATCTTATAAAGACTACAGCGATCTGCCAGTTCCTTTAAATAGGCCATCTTTGGAATACGGCCTCTTGTTACATCCATAAACCAGCCACGCACGGAAAGTTCCGGATAATCCTCGATATACAAACATGGCAAAGAACTTCCATACTGAATAATAAGCTGGCGAAGCGTCTGAACACCATTAAAAAGACCTTCTTTTTCTGCTGCGCATACAGTTACGCCCTCTGGTGTGATTTCCAGACGATATGCTTCTTTTTCCTTTTTATTTTCTCTTGTAATTCCTGCTTCCCCACTCATGCAAAGCACAATGCCCTTATGCGCACCTGATGTACGTCTGTCAATCAACAGTTCAATACCTGATGATTTTTTAAGCTGCTCTGCAAGCTGTGATGCATAAAAAAATACTTCTGATGGGCAGCTGCTGTCCATTGTAATTCTGCAATGGTAATCAAGAAGCAGTCTTCCCTCTCTTTCTTCGATATGCTGCGGTCTAGGCAGTATGCGTATCATTTCTTCTTCCTCCTTTTGCGTCCCTTACTATTATAATTAGCGACTGGTTACAGTGAATTTGTCTTCATCCATGTCATCAGTTCATCAATTGTTGTAAAAGCAAGTCCTGTTACTGTATCAGCACAGCCATAATAGATTGCAATTCTGCCTGTTGCAGAATCAGTAAGTGTTGCACATGGGAACACAACATTTGGAACATCACCTCTAAGCTCATAATCAGTTGCCGGTCCTAAAATATAATACTTGCTGCGATATTTTACCTTCCATGGCTGCTCAAGATCAAGAAGTGCACAGCCCATACGATATACAAAGCCGCTGCATGTTCTAAGAACGCCATGATAGATCAAAAGCCATCCTTCATCTGTCTCAATCGGAACTGGTCCTGGTCCGATCTTTACAGACTGCCATGCTGAAGCATCTCCTCCATATGTTCCCATCACGAAACGATGGCGGCCCCAATATTCAAGATCCGGGCTCTGACTATAGAAGATATCACCAAATGGTGTATGTCCTGTATCACTCGGACGAGACAGCATTGCAAATTTTCCATCAATCTTTCTTGGGAAGAGAACGCCATTGCGGTTGTATGGTAAAAATGCATTTTCAAGCTGTACGAAGGTCTTAAAATCAAATGTATATGCAACACCGATTGTCGGACCATGATAACCATTACACCAGGTAATATAGTAACGATCTTCAATAAAGCACACTCTTGGATCATAGCGATACTCTCTATTTAAAATCTCTGGATCAGCTCCCTCAAAACGAATCGGCTCATGATTGATCTCCCAGTGAATAGCATCTTTACTAAAGCCTGCATAGATATCCATGCTCACGCCAAGGCTGTCGCAGCGGAATACACCTGCAAATCCATCCTCAAACGGTACTACTGCACTGTTAAAGATACTGTTAGATGTTGGAATTGCGTATCTGTCAATAATCGGGTTTTCTGTGTAACGCCATACTGGGCGCGGGTAATCCTGTGGCTTTTCTTGCCACGGTATATTTGCTAATTCTTTTCCTATAATCTTTGCCATTTTTTCTTCCTTTCCAATCTTACTTATTTTTTATAATACTTTTCTTAGAAACGAACACGGTAGGTCTGAATCTCATATGGTTTAACTGTGATTTCAAATCCCTCTCCATCTGTTTCTATTGTTTGTTTTATCTCTTCCAGACAATTGCAGCTTTCTACTGAGGAGATCTTTTCTCCAAAGAAGATATGTGCCTTTGTCTTTGCATTTTCAGACTCATACAAACGCACAATAATGCCATCATCATCCTCTGCCATCTTTACTGTTTCAATGATAACATTTGACTTGTCCACCCATACAAAGCTATTCTGACATCCTGCATGTCCGCCATCTTCACTAAGAAGCGGCTGATTCAGTTTCATAGCCTCCTGTACTGTATTAGCCTGTCTCCAGCCTTCTGCATGAGGATATAATGCATAAGTAAATGTATGCTCTTCCTGATCTGCCGTTGGATTTGGCTCAATTCCTGACTTAATCAATGTCAGCGTCATAACGCCATCAAGTGCTGAATGACCATACTTGCAGTCATTTAACAAGCTGACACCATAATGTCCCTCTGACATATCCATCCACTTCTGTCCGCAGCTTTCAAAACGAGCTTCATCCCAGCTAGTGTTGCGATGAATCTTTCTTGTCAGATTTCCAAACTGAATATCAAATGCAGCTTCATCTGTATGAATATCAACCGGGAAGTGAACTTTAAGCAGATGCTGATGCTCCTTCCAGTCTACATAAGTATCAAAACGAATTACTGCGCTGTCTGCATAAAATGTAACCTTCTGACGAATTACTGATTTACTGATTCTTCTTTCAAGCACAGCGCAGACACAAACATCTCCAATGTCTGTCCACTCAAAGCTTGTAAGATCGGAAGCTTCCCATCCCTTTTCCGTATAGTACATATCAATATCCCAATTGTCAAAGTTCATTGGTTTATCCTCGTACATAACCATACGATTGCCCTTCTGGCCTTCTTTCAATACTTCACGCTCATTCTTCTTATCATACAAACGAGCAAGCATTCCATTCTCATCAAACACAACTGTGTAAAACGGTGTCTCAAGCTTTTTGTTTCCTGCTGTATTCTCAATTGAATACCACAATTTTGATATATCTTTTTCAATTTTCGCTTTTTTGTAAACACGGCTTCCTTTTGATGGCAGTTTCTTTAATGATACAACTGCACCATCATTTGTGTGCTGAACTGGATAGATGACACCGTCAGCATCCTCAAGCGCCTCTGCATCGCAGCCCTCTGGAAGACGTACCACATCATCGCGTGTAAAGCCAAGTGTATTGAATACGGTAATGCCATCGCCATCACCAGCAAGTGCCTTTGTGCGCTCACCGATCAGCTCATGTGCCTCACAAAGAAGCTCTTCATACTCCTTCTTTGATACCTCATAAACCTCATGAATGGCAGATCCTGGTAAAATATCGTGGAACTGATTTAGTAAAATAACCTTCCACATGCGCTCAAGCGTTTCCTTTGGATAAGAAATTCCCTTCTTCTTTGCAAGCAACGATAACAGCTCTAAATCCATCATTGCAAGCTCGCTCTTTCTATTTCCCTTTTTATTTCTTCCCATAGATGTAAGGGTTCCTCTGTGATATTCAAAATACAGCTCACCCTCCCACTGTGGAAGACGCTTATGATTTCTGACACGCTCGTCAAGACGCTCAAAATACTCAACTGGACTTTCCTGTACTACCTTTGGAATGCCAGCTATTCCCTGTTCTAAACGAGAAGAACACTCTAACATTTGTCTTGTTGGACCGCCGCCTCCATCGCCATAGCCATAGCATATCAGCACTTCATTATTAAGATCCTTATTCTGGTAGCGTTCCCACGCACCGATAACGGCATCTGCATCAAGCATACCATTGTACGTTGTAAAATGAGTATTTTTAATATCCTGTCCGACACCAGGAGTTGTAATCAAATGGGTCAGGATACCTGTTCCATCAATTCCTTTCCATAAAAAGGTATCGTTAGGGAATTTATCAATCTGATTCCATGCAAGCTTTGTTGTCATAAAATACTCAATTCCACATTCCTTCATAATCTGCGGAAGAGCACCGCTGTATCCAAACACATCTGGCAGCCACAAAATCTTGCTGTCAATGCCAAATTCTTCCGTAAAGAACTGTTTTCCGTAAAGAAACTGTCTGACAAGTGATTCTCCAGATGTCAAATTGCAGTCAGCCTCCAGCCACATTCCGCCTTCTGGAATCCATCTGCCTTCCTTTACACGCTCCTTTACCTTTTCATAAACCTCAGGATAACGTTCCTTTAAGAACACATAAAGCTGCGGCTGACTTGACATGAATTTGTAATTCGGATACTCCTCCATCAGCTTTAACACTGTAGAAAAGCTTCTTGCTGTCTTTTCTCTTGTCTGAGATACTGTCCACCACCATGCAACATCAATATGTGTATGACCAATACTAGATGCTATAATATCATCATGACCAGACAATTCAGGATTCTTGTATAAATTCTCATTTATGTATTCTTGCGCTGCTGCAACAGATTCATCAAACTTTGGAGAATGCGGTGTGCGAAGATCCAGCAAATTCAATGCACCATTTAATGCTTCAACAATAAGGCTTTTTGTACGTCCCTGCATCATTCTATTGTAATGATATGCATCTGCCGGTGCCTTCAAATCATAATAAAGCTTTAATAAAGCAAGATCTGTCTCTGACGCTGTTACCATCAGAGAAAACTCATTATGAAGTATTCCTGTATAAGCCTGCAGATCAAGCGTATACGTCTCTCCTGCTTTGGCGCAGTCTGTAAGTCGAACCTCCCTATGGTTCATATCCTGCCCCTGCGTCACTTTTCCATTTACAAACAGTAAAAACTGCGGATTGCGTCCGTCATCCCATTCCTCGATTTGTGTATGAATTTTTAAGAGAATACACTTTCCATCCATCGACTGTGGAACTGTAAATTGAGAACGAAACCAATAATATGTATCCTTACCGTACCATCTATCCTTTACACTGTCAAAGTTTTCCCACGGTGTCTCATCATTATCCGCTTCACATGGACGCATAAAAAGCTTCTTTTTTATCTTCCACTTTGTAATATCAATATGCTGGCGATCAATAAGCGGTCTTAGTTCATTAAGAATTACCCAGACACGCTCATCCAAATATCTCATGCAGTATACCATTCCTTTCTATAATCGTTATCGTTTCGCAATGTTAACAGATGTTAATTCTGTTATCAAAATATGTTTCTTTGCTTCTTAACATATTGCGAAGATTGTTTCTTTATATTTCATATAATAGTATAGGTTTTTTCATATGTCAAGGCTTTTTTTGTTGATTTTATATATATTTGCGTAACAGTGCTATAACACAAGTGTATTCTTTCTTTTAACAATATGTTACTTTGGATTTTATATTAAAAGCAGGGTAAACTAACAATTTACCCTGCCTTTCTTGTTTTTGTTAAAGTGTGATTGTCTGTCTGTCCCAGATCTTTCCCTGATCCATCAAAAGAATTTCAAATTCGCCAGGTTCCACAACCTGTTTCATCTGAAGATTCCATATCGTAAAGGCATTCCTATCAAGCAAAATTGAAATCTGCTTTGTCTGTCCTGCCTTTAGACTTGTCTTTGTAAATCCCTTCAATTCACGTACACGCCGTACAGTGCTTGCTGCAATATCACGCACATAAAGCTGCGGAACTGCAAAATCATCTGCATCTGAATTATTTGACACAGAAAATGTAATCTTATATGCAAAGCTGCCATTATCTATTTCTTTTTGCAGTGTCATATTTTCATACGAAAGCTGACCATAGCCAAATCCCTCGCCAAATTCATACAGCGCGTGATCTTCTTCATCCCAATATTTCATCGCCTCATATGAGCGTTTTGGATTGTAATAAACAGGCAGCTGACCTACATGAGCCGGTATGGAAATCGGAAGACGTCCAGACGGACTTTCCTGTCCATAAAGAAGCTGCGCTAATGCAAGTCCACCATATGGGCCAGGATAAAAGCTGTAAAGAAGCGCATCTGTCTTCAATGCAATCTTTGAGATAGCATATGGTCTTCCGGCAACTACAATGCTAACCAGCGGTTTCTTTGATTCTCTCACAAACAAAAACCAGTCTAGCTGATCACCCGGAAGAGAAAGTGTACTGCTGTCCATACCCTCTCCGCAGTCCATAGCCCACGCTTCTTTATTTTTGCGGACTAAATCACTATCAATAGATATATCTTTTTGTGTGCCCTGTACAACAGCCGCTCCATTGTTATCAAACAATGCTCCGCCAAATCGGCTTGATGAACCGCCAATTGCCAGAATCACCACATCTGCCCAGTCTATAAGTTCTTGAACTTCTTTTTTCTTTTCTTCTGTCAGAGCTGTATAGCTGCAGGTTTTAATTATTCTGTCGCCTGCAAGATATTCTAATCCCTTTAAAAGTGTAAAGCTGTTTTCATCGCTTACCGGAGGCGTATAATCGCCAAGCATTCGATAGATATCATCTGCACTCGGTCCAAGAACAAGAATCTTTTGATCCGAAGTCTTCAGCGGAAGCACATTCTTATTTTTTAACATTACAACAGATTCTCTTGCCAGCTGTAAACTCTGTGGGTACTTTTCCATCGTATAGTTCTCTTCTTTAGAATCCTCCGGCAGATATGGATGTTCAAAAAGCCCCTGCTCAAATTTTAATGTCAGAACCCTTTTCACAGCCTCATCTAAAAGTGCCTCATCTAAAAGTCCGTCCTTAACAGCATCTTCAAGATATGGAAAAACATTATCCCACAAGCTTACATCGACACCTGCAGAAAGTGCCAGTGCTGCTGCATGCGGCTCATCTCCAACTGCCTCCTGCAAACGATCCAATGCGACACCATCTGCCATGACGATTCCATCAAAGCCAAATTCATCACGAAGAATTTCTGTCAATAAATGATGATTCATATGACAGTAAACACCATCAATTTCATTGTATGCTGCCATAACACCTTTAACACCAGCCTCGCAGCATGCCTTCGCTGCCGGAAGATGAATCTCACGCAGTTCCCTCTCTCCAATGCGTGCTGCGCTGGCATTGACGCCTCCTGTTGTCTCTCCCTGCGCACAAAAATGCTTTGCCACCATTGCAACACCTTCTGACTGTGTGCCCTCTACTGCTGCTTTTGCAAAACAGCTGCACAGATATGGATCCTCGCCAAAACATTCCTCTGTGCGTCCCCATCTGGGATCTCTTGCTACATCAAGTGCCGAAACAAGAGACAAATTAACACCCATCTGTTTTAACTGATGCGCACAAACACTCACTGCCTCTTTATAAAGCTTAGGATCAAACGTAGCTCCTGCTGCCAGATTAACAGGCAGCAAATATCCATCAAGTGCCTGATGGCCATGTGGACACTCTGAGCTTAGTAAAAGCGGAATGCCAAGACGTGAATGTTCCAGACAGCAGCGCTGCAGCAAATTATAGCCTTTTATGGCATATTCTTTTGAGAGACCGTTTTCTGTTGTCTTTGCTGACCATGGATCTGCACGATACAATCCATACACAACACCAAGTCCGCCAAAATATTTAGCTTCCTCAATGGTTTCTTTTGTAAGCGTTATCTCATCGCCTTTTCTTTCATATGCACGAAATCCATACAGGCGCTGATTCAGCTGTCCTACCTTCTCACGAAGCGTCATGTGTGACAACAGATCATTTACACGCTCTTGTGTCGGAAGTGACGCATTCTTATAACGAAACATCTGTGTTTTTTGCTCTTCTTTTTGAATCTCACCCATAGCTTGATGCTCCTATCACAATGATTTTTAATCGCGATTTGTCAGTCCACAATACTCCATTGCATATAATGCAAATAATGAATTTGCCCATGCAAACCACTCTCTTGTAAATGCTGTTGGATCATTGCTGTTAAATCCTTCATGCATAAGGCGTGTTCCTGCATCAGTCGCAAGAAGCGTCTGCATAAGACCTGTCTTCTCTCCTTCATCATTTGATGTAAGTCCCTGCATTGCAAGCGCAATGTGCCAGATGTAACCAGAAGGTGTATGCGGACTTCCCACTCCCTTTGCCGCACTTCCTTCATAATAAAATGGATTTTTACTGCTTAATACCCACTTTCTTGTATTCTGATAGCGCTCATCGCTTGCATCGCACCAGCCAAGCCATGGCATAGACAACAGATTCGGCACGTTTGCATCATCCATCCAAACATCATTGCCATATCCATCTGTCTCGTAAACGTATGTTTCTCCAATACCCTCAAGATTACGTACTGCATAGGAATCAATACCCATTTCAATCTCTTTTTTGAGCGTCAGAGCTTCTTGTGCCATCTCTTCATCATGAAATTTGTCTGCTGCATATTCTGCCAGATAGCCAAGAACAACACTTGCAAACATATTAGATGGCACAAGATAACCATAACGGCAGGCATCATCACTTGGACGAAAGCCAGACCATGTCATACCAGTGTAAGCAGTAGGCTCGCCTTTTCCATCATTTGAGAGAGTATCCGTTGGCGGACAGTTTATTCTTCTAAAATAGTAAGAAGATTCGTTATCGTGATGCTGCTCAGTCTTCCATGTATCTAAAATGCGGCGAAATGCTTTCTTTACCTCTGGTGAAAAAACAGTTTCATCGCCTGTTGCCTCGTAATAACTATTAAGCAGCCACAATGGATAACAAAGAGAATCAACCTCATATTTTCTCTCCCACTCCCAATCATTAGACTCAGTATCGTCCTTCTCCCAACAATGACCATTTTCCTCTTCATTAAAGGCATTTGCATAAGGATCGATTGTAATATAACGCATCTGTCTTTGAATCAATCCTGCAATCATATGTCTGATCTGCAAAAACTCTTTTGCGAATGGCAGATAATGTACAACCTGTGCAGATGAATCTCTAAGCCACATTGCCTCAATATCACCTGTAAATACATACGTTTCTCCATTTTCAAGCAGTTTGGTTGTGGTATCCGCTGTACTCACAAAACATTTCTGAAACATTTCCTCAAAAATTTCCTGCTGCTCCTTTGTAAAACCCTTCTCACATAAAACTTCTTTTCCTTCCTGCGCAAGTTTTTTTGCCAGAACTGAAATTTCTTCTCCCAGCTGAATCTTCTGTGTTAACATTTTTATACGTTTCTCCTTTCGCTTCCAAATAAATTGCAATGTTTTATTAAATAATTGCTATTTATGGAGAGTATAACAAGTTTTTTCCTGTTATGCAACAACATTTTGTTCATTTTATTTGCTTTTTTTTATTATTTTAATGTACTTTGTTTACAAAATGTTACCAAAGCAGTTGAATTTTTTTTGAAAATGAATTACAATAACATACAAGAGTTATATAATCTTTTTAATTCCTGTTTATTAGCTTTAATGTTTCACGTTATATAAAAACAAAGAAAGGATTATTTATATGAAAAAAGTTACTTATCAGCAAGTTGCCGATGCACTTAATATTTCAAGAGTAACGGTATGGAAAGCTGTCAATGATAAACCAGGCATTGCTCCTGATACAAAACGCAGCATTCTGCAAAAAGCCGTTGAGATGGGATACCCTATTTCGATAGCCGATTCAAAGAATATTAACGTTGTGACTGCGCCGCCAAAAGCATCCTCACCTAGTATCAAAAACTGTAACGTGGCCGTTGTAGTATCACGACCAGAAACATCTACTTTCTGGATGAACATTATTCACCATCAGGCTATAGCGCTTGCAAGCCATGAAGTCAACATGATGTACGTCTATCTTCCACCAACCTACAGTGATGACTTTACACTGCCAAACTGCCTGACTGACAGTTCTGTAAGCGGTATTATCGTAATGAACATTTATGATCCAAGGTTGTTTCTGGCATTAAACAATCTTGAACTTCCAAAGGTATTTCTTGACTGCCCGACGAACACTAGCTTTTCATCATTAAATGGAGATCTTTTTCTGATCGAAGGACGTGCCAACACTGAAGAAATTGTAGAACGAATGATTGCATCTGAAAAAAAGAGAATCCGTTTTATCGGAGATATCGCCTATGCTCAGACAAACAAAGAGCGCTACCTAGGCTATCTTAAAGCCATGCAGCGCCACCAGCTTTTTATAAATGAATCTGAAAATCTTACACAGTCAATGGGACTTGACCAGTACAAGCCTCTTGTTTATGAATATTTGGATCACATTGCAGCAAGCTCTGATGCCATTGTATGCGTAAATGACCACATTGCCTCTCTTGTTCTTTCATATTGTCAGGAACATAATATTCGTGTTCCTGATGATTTATATGTTTCCGGCTTTGATGATAATCACGAATTTAATAACAGAATTACACTTACAAGTGTACACGTAAACACAGAGCACATCGGAACGCACTTGGCAAACCGCATAGTCTATCGTTTGATGCACCCTGAAGACGACTATGAATATACATATATTCGCAGCCGCACCATTTACAGAGAATCTACGAACGATTAAAAAAGAGGCAGGCTGCGCTTTGCAGCCTGCACTTTTATTTTTTACTTTCCTGCTCGATTTCTCTCACGAAGCTTGATAATCTCCAAAATTGCATCTACGGTACCCTCTGGTCCAAGTACGCTGCTGTTTAAACAGACATCATAGCTTCTGGCATCGCCCCACTTCTTACTTGTATAATAATTGTAATAGTTGGAACGCTTCTTATCTGTCTTAACAATGATATCCTTTGCCTTTTCTGGTGTCTTATCATACAGCTTAGAAATGTACTTGATCTTCTCATCCATGTTGCCGGAGATAAATACGCTTAACACATTTGGATACTCTGCCAGTGCATAATCTGCACAGCGTCCTACAATTACACAGCTCTCTGTGTCAGCTAAATGCTTGATTGTATCAAACTGTGCCAGAAAAACCTTGTGATTTAACGGCATATCAATAAATGATGATGTAGAATATCCCATTGAATAGCTGTCCATTACAAGAGAATAAAGAAAACTGCTGGTTGGCTTCTCATCGTGACTCTCAAAAATTTCCTCGCACAGTCCGCTCTTCTTCGCCGCCAGTGTCAGCAATTCCTTATCGTAACACTTAATATTCAATTTTTCTGCAAGACGATTTCCGATCAATCTTCCGCCGCTTCCGCACTCTCTGCCTATTGTGATCACTAAATTACCTGTCATAATGCTCACTCCTTTCAACTTTCAAAATCTTATGATGGTATTATACAATATTTCAGATTAAAATGCAACTTTTTTCGTACAATTCTTTTAAGTGCGTATCACTCTGCAAAAAAGCCATTAAGATAATCAAATGTTTTCTCAAAGCATCTCCATATGTTTGTCTTCTGCGCAATCAAGTAGCAGATTTGAGCAAGTACTACACCTCCAACAACATCCACAATCACATGTTGTCTTGTAGTAAGTGTTGAGACAAATACTGCCACGGCAATCAAAAAAGACATCACCTTATACCATTTTGGAATTTTTCTGTCACTTATAATACCTATAAAGCAAAACCAACTGACAAGGCAGTGAATGGATGGAAAAAGATTTGTTGGCGCATCGATTTTGTAGAGAAAGCGAATGGCATCATAAAAAATCCCCTCACCTTCTACAGCAGGACGTACCAGTGTAGTCGGATAACATAGAAAAAACACAAGACACACAATTCGTGATAAAAAATCTGCGACAAAAAAACGGTAGGCATACTCTCTGCTTCTTCTGTAAATCAAAATATAATTGATAATCCAAAAAATATAGCAGCCAAAGTAAATCACTATTGTCCACGGGATCAGTGGAATCTGCTTATCAAGTGGAATTGCAAGACTATGAAGATTCCAGTTTCGTGTAAGCGCATTGCAGCCGCTATATACAACAAAATTGCACAGCAATGCCATAATAAGCGGTACAAGTCCCCACGGTGAAAAGATTTTTGCAATTATTTTCTTCATACTTTTTTATCCTTTTATTTTTATCCTGCGGATGATTGGCGAAGCTTTTTCAGAAGATCTTCAAAATAATCAGGAAGCGGTGCCTGAAACTCCATATATTCCCCTGTAGACGGATGAATAAAACCTAACACATACGCATGCAGTGTCTGACCCTGAAGCTGATATGGGCATTTTGCAGGCCCGTAAAGAGCATCTCCCAACAATGGGTGACCAATAGATGCCATATGGACTCTAATCTGATGTGTACGGCCAGTCTCAAGGCGGCACTCTATCCATGTAAAGCGCCCAAATCTCTCCAGTACCTTATAGTGCGTTACTGCATCTTTTCCATTTTTATGATTGATTGCCATGCGCTTTCTATTATTTGGATCACGGCCAATCGGTGCGTCAATCACTCCCTCGTCTTCTTTTAAATTGCCGTGAACAATGGCATAATAACGTCTTGTGATTGAATGCTCCTTTAGCTGCGCTGCAATGCAGTTGTGCGATGCATCGTTTTTACAGGCAATTATAACACCTGTCGTATCCATATCAATTCTGTGAACGATTCCAGGACGAATCACTCCATTGATTCCTGAAAGACTGTCTTTACAGTGATACAGAAGTGCATTCACGATTGTACCAGATGTATGACCCGCCGCTGGATGCACCACCATACCCTTCGGCTTATTAATTAAAATGACATCGTCATCTTCATACAAAATATCAAGAGGTATATCCTCTGCAACTACCTCAAGCGGCTGCGGCTCTGGGAGCGTGACAGAAACTTCATCATTCTCCTTCAGCTTTATTCCACTTTTTTTAACAGAAATACCATTTATTGATACATTTCCCTGGTCAATCAGCTTTTGCAGAAAAGAACGTGTATATTCCTCATACTGATCTGCCAGGAAACGATCCAGGCGAGTATTGTCCTGCTCACTTCCTACAATCAGAAGTTCACTCATGTTTTTTTCCTGCCTTTCCTGATGGTTTTAAAAATGAAAAGTCATCATCCTGGTAGCAGAAAAAGAGTGCGATTAAGAGAATGACTGTTGACACAGTAATATAGCAGTCTGCCACATTAAATACTGGGAAATTGATTGGCACAAAATAAATCATATCAACTACATAGCCTCTGAATATGCGGTCAATCAGATTTCCAAGTGCTCCTGCCGTGTACGTAACACAAAGCATTCTAAGAATACGATATGACTTTTGATTAAGCAGCCGTACATAGCAGTATGCAAATACAGCAATCATCACAGCTGTGATCAAAAAGAAAAAAATCTTTTTATTTTGGAAAATGCCAAATGCTGCACCTCTGTTCTCTACATAGGTCAATGTAAGCACGCCTGGAATTACCACAATGTCATGTACCTTAAGCACAGACACGGTTAATGCCTTTGTGATCTGATCTAATACAATAAGCAGCGTACATAAAAGGGCTGCAAAACCAGCTCGTTTCTTTTTCATGTACTCACCTCACGCATCCTGACACACAAAGTCAAGTGCCTCGCGCATCTCATCCATTGTAACAGTCTTATCAACAACGGCCTCTCCAAGAGACTTTAACAAAATAAAACGTATCTGATTGCCCTGCATCTTTTTGTCACTTTTTGTTGCTGCAAGTGCTGCCTCTTTATCCACACCAGTCACTGTTATTGGAAGCTTAAATGATGTGAACGCATCAAGTACAGTCTGAAGCTCATCTTTTGTAAGATAACCCCGCTTCATACTAATATAAGCTGCGGCTGCTGCACCAATCGAAACGCACTCACCATGATACAATTCTCCTGCCTTTTGCTTTTCAATTGCATGACCAAGTGTATGACCAAAATTTAAAAGACTGCGGATTCCCTGCTCGGTCGGATCTTCCTCTACTACCTCTCCTTTAATACGGCAGTTATGATAATCCATCTCAATCAATGTCTCATTATCCTGGCTGCAGATTTTTTCATGGTTTATTTTCAGCCAGTCAAAAAACTTTTTATCGCGAATCAGACCATGCTTTACAACTTCACCCATTCCAGAAAGATAATCTCTTTCATCCATCGTAGATAATGTGGAAACATTCATATATACAAGCTTTGGCATGCAGAATGCACCAACCATATTTTTATAACCATCAAAATCAACGCCTGTCTTTCCTCCGACACTGCTGTCTGACTGAGAAAGAAGTGTTGTTGGAATCTGTATAAATGAGATTCCTCTTAAATATGTTGCCGCTGCAAATCCGGTAATATCACCTACAACACCGCCGCCAAGCGCTGCCAAATAATCCTTACGGTCAAAATGAGATTCTATCAGCTCTTTATAAATGTCGCGAACTACATCAAGTGTCTTATGAAGCTCTCCTGCCGGAAACTGGAAGGAAATCACCTTCGCAGATACAGGCTCTAACACCTTTCGTACCTTTTCCCCATATAGGTGGCTAGTGTTGGAATCCATTACTATGCAGACCTTTCTCCCCTCAAGACCGATCTGCTTTACCTTTTCTGCCAGTTTTTCAAACGCCGTCTCAAAGACGATCTCGTAAATCGGCTCATGTGCCTGATTATTGATCATTAAACTTTTTGACATTGTACTCCTCTCTTTCTTATACAAAAACTTCTACTGATGCCATAAGTCTTCCTTTTTTGGTAACGGCAGAGGTTCCCTTATAGCGAAACTTTCCAAGACCACGCACAGAGATCAGATCATTTTCCTTTAAATTATAAGCATTTGATGTAATCACTTTTCCGTTTACCTGTACCTTCTCCTCACTTATATAACCAGTCAGCTTACTTCTTGACTGAGAAAATGCCAGTCCAATCACTGCATCAAGACGTACAGATGCGATGCTTCCCATGACCTCCTTCACCTGCGGCTTATAGTCAAACTCCTGCCAGTCAATCTGCCTGCACATAACACTTGTATGACGGATTCTGGTCAAATTTTCACAAATGTAATCTGCAATCAACTCTGATACAATAAGATATGCCTGCTTATCCTGCACGATTATATCGCCTGTTTTTGTTCTTGAAATGCCAAGATTCATAAGTGCACCCAGATAGTCTCTGTGTGTCAGTTCTTCTGAAAACTTCTTCATTAAAGGCTGAACCGATAATAAAGAGATAGGAGCCGGGTATTCCTCCCCAACTCCTACTAGCTTGTAAAATATAATCTTTCGTTCTGCAAGTTCATAGCCACCACACATCTCCATAGAAACAGGCGGAAGCTTATCCTTTGAGAAAGCCAAAAACAGATTCTGCTCATTGAGCGTCAGAAAGTCGCTGCCCATAGGGTATCCTCTTCTGTCGCATGCCTCTGCCAAATCCAGCAGATGACTGCAAATCATCTGTTCTTCTTTGTTCATCTCATCACACCTTCAGACTATAAGAGCTGATATCGGTTGAATCATCGTCACCAAGAAGCTCAGTGAAATCACCAGAAAGCTCTACATTGCTTGGTGTTGCAATGATGATCTTTTTGGAAATCTTCTGCAGATTGCCGCCCATTGTAAAGCATGCACCAGATGTAAAGTCAATTACACGCTGTGCGGTATCAAAGTTCATTGCTTCCATATTAAGCACTACGGTCTTTCCTGAAAGCAGGATCTCAGCGATATCCTTAGTATCGTTGTACTCCTTTGGAATGATCATACATACTTCTGACTGTTTCATAACACCATTCATAGAAACCACCTTGCTTGAGGTATTTTTTGCTGACTTCTTGCGGAAGGTTGCTGTAGAAGAAGCTGGTGCAGACTCTGTCTTTGGAGTCTCCTGATCAGCCTTCTTTTCCTCAGCTGCGCTAGCTGCGGTTTCTTCCTCCTCTTCTTCGTTTTCTTCTGTCATATCCATATCGTCATAATCTCCATCGTACTCGTCGGTGGTAGAAAAATTCATCTTATTTAAAAAACCGTCTAAAAAACCCATTACTGTTCTCCTTCTTGTGTTATCGTGAACCAAATATGCCAGTTCCTACCCGGACAATCGTTGCACCCTCTTCAACAGCTACAACATAATCTCCAGTCATACCCATAGATAGCTCTCTCATTGATATATTATCAATGTTTTTACTCTGAATGTCAACTGCTAATTCATATAATTTTTTAAAATATTTACGATTATCCTCCGCGTTCTCTACAAAAGGAGCACTTGTCATTAAACCTTTCACACGGATTCCAGGCATCTTGGAAATTTCTCTGCAGGCATCCTCTGTTTCTTCTGTAAAAAAGCCAAACTTGCTTTCCTCTCTTGCTACATTAACCTCTAAAAGCACTGGAATCTCAATTGATTGTTTTTGTGCCTCATCTGAGATTTGCTTTGCCAGACGAATACTGTCCACAGAATGAATCAATTCAACCTTTCCTGCGATATATTTTACCTTGTTTCGCTGCAGATGACCAATCATATGCCATTTTATATTGTCTGGAAGCACTTCCATTTTATCACACATTTCCTGAACCTTGTTTTCCCCGAAGGTATCCTGACCAGCTTCGATTGCCTCCTCAATTAAAGAAATCGGCTTTGTCTTGCTGACAGCAACAAGACGCACATCTTTGGGATCTCTTCCAACTCTTTTACATGCTGCTTCTATATTAGCTTTTACCTGCTCTAGGTTTTCACTTACCATTTTCAATTTCTCCTTTTAATAGATGATCTGGTTTTCGGTTACAAGACCTGCATTTAAAATAATGCGATCGTAGGCGGACAATCCGTAGTAGGTACCCGTATTAATAATATAGTAGTTATGATCGCTCGTCTCACTTAAAATATCAATCTGGCGGAAAATACAATATCCTCTGTTTACACTGTACACACCAGTAAGCGGTGCTGACACAGCAATCAAATGGCGATTTGTTGGATCAGTTGTAATTGTTTCAGATGTGCCATCCTCACTTTTTTCTACACTAGCACCAATCAGATAATCCTCCGTCGTAAGTCCAGATGCAGAAATATAATAGCTGTTTCCCTGCTTTGCATAAATAGAAACTTTTGTAAATACAGCCTTTGCACTGCCGTCAGACTGAATTACTTCCTTATATACACCTACACCTTTTTCTTCTGAATTGATAACATATTGTTCTGGCACAACAAGAAAATCCTTGCTAAGCACTGCTGACTTTGGAATCTTGTAGCCTTTAATATCATCCTCTGCAATCTTAAAATCAAGATAACGCTCCGTCAGATAGCTTGAACCATATTTATTTAATGAAACTGTTGCCATTGAAGTGCCATCAGATGCAGTGTGAAGATAAAAGCTTCCATTTACTGTTACACCAATTGATGTTAATTTAATAGAAAGATATTTTTTATTTCTATAACGGACAGCATCAGTGTCGCTTATTGGAAATGTAATGCAAAAAGAATCATCAGAAACAAGCTTATAGGCAAAATCGCCTTTCTTTCGCTGTTCTCCATTTGCGTACACCTTCATAGAATATGACTCTTCATCGAAACATGAACGCGTCACATCTTCTGGTGTATATCCATCATATGTATCTGTTCTAAATAACACATAACCACTTTGATCGCTCTTGACACAGTATGCATCTTCTGATGAAAAGCTGTCAAGTGCATCAGATGCTACCATCAAATATGCATCCAGAACGGAAACTTCCAAATCATTTTTGTCCTGATAAGCTAGTGAAAAATTAGAATCAAGATCATGCCGCGCTGCCTTTTCAAGCTTTGTTTTTAACGTACTGATACTTGAGGTGCTTAGTATCTGCGCACTGCTGTATTCCTTTAAAAGTGCATCAGTAATTGCACTGATATCCTGAGTCGTGTAAATTGTGCTTCCAAGCGCTGTCTTTAGTCCTTCGCGAACAGAATAGTTTACATAAGCATCATTTTTCAGTGTAACAATCTGCTCATCTCTTGTGATAAAGCCTTTGTAGTCAGTTGCTATTGAGTAGAGTGCTTTTTCCTGAACCTCAAAAATACTTATTTTTTCTTTTGTAAAGAAAAAATAAAGCTGAACTGCCAAATAGATGAAAATAAAAAGGAAAAGGAATCCTATTACACTGCCATGCCACCGGTTTTTGTAATGGATCACCTTATTGTTTTTGTCTGCCATCCAGTTTCCTGCCTTTCTCTTCCGGTACACCTGTACCGGACATAGCTATTATTATAGCATTTTTCTTAAAAAAAGAAATAGTTTTTTTAAAGATGTATAAAATACTTCTGTTATGAAAAAATAATAGCGTATAACAAAGCCATTTTTGGCAGAATGAGAGGTTGCTATGAGTTCAAAAGTATGGGATTATATTGTACTGACTGTTGTCGTAATCGGTGCTATAAACTGGGGATTGATTGGTTTTTTTAAGTTTGATCTGGTTTCGTGGCTTTTTGGCAGTATGTCACTGTTAACTCGGATCATTTATGCCATCGTAGGTCTTGGCGGACTTTATCTTCTTTCCTTTTATGGCCGCATCCGCGACTTTTCCCAAGAATAAAAAAGTTTGTAAAAAGGAGTCGGGTCAACCGGCTCCTTTTAATCTGTACTATGTACTTTTTGTTAAAAACTGATACACTCTGGCAAGAATATCATCTTTACAGAGATACGATGATGTGAGATTTTACTTCATCGGACAACTCCGTAGCATCTGCTGAAACACTCAAAACAAAATCAACTCCAAATTTTGCAGAAATCGCTTCAAGCGCCTTGATTGCCTCTGTAATATCACTTCCCTCAAGACAGGAAATCTTTAAGAAGCTATCAAAATACATTTTCTCAAGATCATGATCCTGAGAAATGATTCCGCTGACAAATCCGATAAATGCATCATAGGAATTGATTCCATAATCAGAAACATTAATCAAACGAACCTTATTGCTCAGTTCGTACATGTGCTTTGCTGTCTTATCCAAATATACTACACTTCCCTGTGCAGACGCAACAGCACCGTTTACACTGTCTAACAGATACTTTGTTTTTCCTTTGCCCTTCTTGCCTGAAATAATCTGAACCATATGCTCGATCCTCCTTATATGAATTAGTCTTTTACACTTAAGACCAATGGTAGTTCTTGCGTATAGTATAGTATATTTTACCGAATAAAGCAAGTCATAAATAGAATTTTTTATAAAATTATCAAATTTTCGACAGTAATGTATTCATCTGGTTGTATAGTTCGTCTTTTGTTGCTGCACCAAGAATAACAGCCACATACTCCTTGTGATGGCTGTCCTGGACGAGCACTACCAGGTTATATCCGGCTGTATTTGTATGACCTGTTTTTCCGCCAATGACAGTAATGCCGTCTGGCGGCGTATAAGCACCTACCAGATACTGATTAGTGCTATTAAAGTTCTTCGTCACATTCTCTCCTGCTGCATTCGTGTAATAGCACAGAAAAGATCCACGCGCTATAATATCGCGAAACGTCGGATACTTTAAGCATTCCTGAAACATCAAATAAACATCATATACTGAAGAATAATGTTTAGACTGTGTCAGTCCTGTCGGATTGGCAAAATGTGTATGACTAGTCATCAGTTCCTTGCTTTCCTGATTCATCATATCTACAAATGCTTCCTGTGATCCTGCAACAGCAATAGCAATATCAATAGCAGCATCGTTTCCAGAATAGATAAGTGCTGCACTCAGCAAACTTGAAAGCATCATCTTATCGCCCTGCTCAAAACCACAAAGAACAGCACTGCTCTCAAGTCCCTCCGGAGTATACGAAATAGTTACTTCCTGACTTAAATCAGCATATTTCATAGCAAGAAGAGCCGTCATAATTTTTGTGATACTTGCAATTTCGCGCTCATCATTTGCATTTTTGCTGTACAATGTTTTCTGATCTGTAATATTAAATAATGCACCAGCCGGCGCTTCTATGTCATTTTCAGAAAATTCATCTTCATTTTCTATTACACACAAATCTGCTGCAGCTCCATCCATTTTTGACAGCTTATCTTTTGATGTCATAAGAGTATCTAAATGAGTACCAAAGCTATCAAGAAGGGCTGGAGAGGATTTGCCGCAGCCTGCTCCCACACTAGCGGCACTGCACATTAAAAGCACTGCCGCCAGCGTGTAAATGAACCGTTTTTTTCTCATGAACGGTATGCCTCTCTCCACTCTAAGTCACCAGAGTCAAGTGAACGAATCAAAAGCTCTGCCGTTGCCAAATTAGTTGCCAGCGGAATGCTGTAAATATCACAAAGATGAAGCACTGTCTGTACTCTCCTTGTATTGGTTGGGCTCACTTCGTTTGGATCACGAAAGTAAAATACCAGATCCATGCTATTATTTTCAATCTGAGATGCAAACTGCTGTGCACCGCCTAACGATCCCTCAAGAAACTTATTGACAGTCAATGTCGTTGCCTCCTCTATCAGTCTTCCTGTTGTTCCTGTTGCATAAAGGCTGTGCTTATTCAGAATGCCTCTGTATGCGATGCAGAAATTCTGCATCAGTTTCTTTTTGGAATCATCTGCTATAAAACCGATATTCATTTTGATACCTCCACTATAATAGTTACTTTGTAAAACTTATCAGAACACTTTCATTTTTCTGTGCATACTTATGTTCAGCATAATTCCCATCATAATATACGTGCTTATCAGTGAACTCATTCCTGCGCTGATAAATGGAAGCGGTGTTCCCGTATTTGGAAGAAGCAGCATGGCTACTCCCATATTGATAAAACACTGGATTAACAAAATTGTGACAAATCCGCTTGCAAGAAGTTTTCCCTCAAGATCAGGACTTCGTCCTGCAACCCTTAGGCCTTCAATAAATAAAAGCAGATATATCAATATAATAAATGCACTTCCTGCAAAACCCAGTTCTTCTCCTACAACAGCAAAAATGAAGTCACACTGTTCCTCTGAAAGAAAATTTCCATTCTTAACAGATTCATAAGTAGAATTATTTAATCCTTTTCCCAAAAGCTGACCGCCGCCAATAGCCATAACTGAGTTTAACTGCTGACGCGTCTGATCAGGGTAATCCTCTGGAAAGAAATATGAGTTAATACGGTTTACCTGATATTGCTGAAGGATATCCTTCTCAATAAACCAGTTGAGTGTCTTTTGCTCAGGCTCATAAATACAAAACAAAAGTGCGCCCACAAAAACAGCTACTACACCAAGAACACCGCCTACCCACTTCCAACTTATTCCTGTCACAAAAACCATTGCAACAAGCGCAAAAACGATAATCATTGACGTAGATAAATCTGGCTCTACATAAATCAGATACACTGTTATGCCCGTCAAGGCAAAATATCCAATAAGATACAGCACATTGTTTATATGTTTTTGGATACGTGTAAGCACAAAGACTGCCATCAAAACGACTGCAACCTTCGAAAACTCAGACGGCTGAATCGTACCAAACCCCGGTAGATGCATCCATCGGTTTGCATTACTGATATTTAACGGATTGATGTATTTTACATAGATTAAAAGTGCCATGCTGATCACGTAAAATACAATTGAATATTTAATCAGCTTATGGTAATCAATACATGTCAGAATCATCATAAGAACAAGTCCTATGACCATTCCAAGGATCTGCTTTTGTGTTGTTGTAATCATACCTGTCACAGCTTCATTCTGTGTTGCACTGTGCACCATAAATATACCAATGATACTCAGTATCAGCGCATATATGATGATTTTAAAATTAAGATTGCTCAGATGCAGGTTTTGTCCTGTTTTTCTCTTGCGCATGCCGACAGACCATTCCTTTCTTTATCTCTATCTGCTTTTTTTGACTGCTGAAAGCTCCGTCACGGTAAATAAAAGAATTTTACCGGCATTTCGCTTCAGATACAGACAGATGTTTTTTTCAGATACCGGCAGATATTTTGAAATAGTTTTTGTAATATCATGCTCCATACAGCTTAATGTCTCTGGAGTGCACTGCGTATGCTCCTCAAGCATCATTTGTATCAGCCGCTCCTTCGCTGTCTTTCCAGAGCGAACTGCCTGACTTTGTAATGAATGCCTGACCATATTACTTTATTTTCCTTTCTTTTCCAAAATACTTTTCAGCCTTTTTATCAATCCCTTCGATACAGACGGCTGTGCAACCGGAATATCTTCACCCATAATTCTTCGACAGATATCAACAAATATCTGCCCTAACGGTGAATCCTTTCCGGCAACCGGCTCTCCGTTATTACTGGAAATGACAATCTCTTCCTCATCCGTCACCGCACCAATAATAGGAACGGTTAATATTTCCTGAATGTCTGAAAGTGACATCATGTCGCCTCTTGCTACCAGATCTGGACGAATGCGGTTAATAATCATCTCAATCTTTTCCATCCCATCCGCTTCAAGAAGTCCCATTACGCGATCTGCATCACGAATTGCAGATACTTCTGGCGTTGTGACAACAATAGCTCTTGATGCTCCTGCCACGGCATTTTTAAAGCCTTGCTCAATGCCAGCCGGACAGTCCAGAATCACATAATCAAACTCCTCTGTCAATTCCTGCGTCAGCTTTTTCATCTGCTGCGGCGTCACACTCGATTTGTCTCTCGTCTGTGCCGACGGCATCAGATACAGGCCCTGATGATTTTTGTCTTTGATCAGCGCCTGCTTTATCCGACAGCCTCCCTCTACTACATCCACAAGATTATATACAATGCGGTTTTCCAGTCCCATCACAACATCAAGATTTCGAAGACCAATATCGGTATCAATCAAAACAACTTTATTTCCAAGAAGGGCAAGGCCACAGCCAAGATTTGCAGCCACTGTCGTTTTTCCTACACCGCCTTTTCCTGATGTCACAACAATCACTTCACTCATGATATTCCCAAACCTTTCTGATCCTCTCTCTTATCCCTGTCTTCTGTAGCTTACATCAGTCACTGTACGTAGCTGACTCTCCAAGTGTATTGTAGGATTTATCCAGAATGTCTTCCATATCAATGTAGCCAAAGTAATACTGATAAATGTAACGGCAAACTACTGCGGCATTGTATGCCATGTAACCATGCGGGATAGCAACCGTTACGGAAATCTTTGGATCGTTGTACGGACCATATGAAATGAAGGTTGCGTGGTTCGCACGTGAAAGATTCTCCTGTGCGGAACCAGATTTTCCAGCAATGTCGATCTGCAAACCGGTAAACGCACCTGCCGCTGTACCAGCCGCATGGACAACTCGGTACATACCTTCCCTCATGACATCGTAGGTTGACTGTGAGATGCCCTCGATCTGCTCGCCCTCTGGGATGAGTTCTTCAATCACATTTCCGTTTGCGTCACAGATTTTGCTTAACAGACGGAATGTATAAAGTTTACCGTCCGTTGCAAGTGCGGTCACATAGCGCGCCAGACTGATCGCAGTCATGTTGTTTGTACCCTGTCCAATTGCAGATGTCGCCGGGTATTCTGTTGAAATCTGTGACAGATTTTCTGCGACTTCCACACCGCTCTTCTCACCAAACCCGTACTTTTCGGCGTATTTGCGAAGCATTGCAAGACCACGCTCCGCGTCATATTCTCCGTTTTCATTTAAGCTTAAACGGTAGCCAACTTCATAAAAATAGAAGTTGCACGACTGCTCAATAGCCCCCACTGTGTTTAACGGGCCATGCTCACCGCCAGTCTCTCGAGCGATCCAGCATCGCGGATGATCCAACTTGTCGAAAGTACCAATACAGTTAATATACTCTGAGCTGTCAATTACGCCCTCCTCGAGTCCTGCACTTGTCGTAACAAGCTTGTAAACAGAACCTGGCGCAATTCGTACCTGCGTCGCCTTATCATACAGCGGCTCTGACTGATCATTAATAAGCTTATTCCAATATTCAGCATCAACTGTTCCAGAAAGCTTGTTCAAATCATAGCCTGGGTAAGATACCATTGCTAACAGCTCTCCTGTCGTCGTATCAGTTACAATCGCAGAACCACTGCACGGATCAAGCGCGATCTGCGCCGGCGTCAGCTCAGTATTTCCAATTTTCTCACGAATAAAGGTAAATGCAGTCTGCGCATCTCCATTTTGAAGTTCTTCATAGGACGCATTGTCGGCATCTAAGATGCCCTGATCAATCAACGCCAGGCAAACCAGATTACCTGAAAGCTGCTCATTATGAATCATCTTTTTATATACAAGTTTACGAAAACCACTGTCAGCTGAAAGATTTTCTTCACAGAAGGATAGGATCTGGCTCATAACCTGGCTGGAATCCGAGTATGCAGACTCCGCACCAAGCTTTGAGGAATCAATCCATCCCTTTGAAATCACATATGACAGGAAATCATAAAATGAAATCTCTGTATTTTTCCATGCGAGGAAGGTCTCATCTGAGGTATCAATCTCACTTGCGGTAATAACCCCCTTTTCTCGTAAAAAGGTATAGACATATTCCATGTAGTCTTGCATGTCTTCTGTCAACTCAGACTGAATCGTTGCACCCGGTACCATTTCCTCCAAAATATGACGAATAGCAAGTGTGGACTCTCCCTCATACAAGGAAAGAATCTGTTTTTCGGCCTCGGAAGCACCATCATCTGAAAAATGCTTTTCATCTAAAATATTGTTGTTAAACATCTGATAGTAAACATCTTTTACCGAAATCTGGAACTCGCTTGCAAGTGTTGAATCATCTGCCTCGAAATCCTCGATTGTAAGCTTTCCGACAAGGACATCCGCAAGACGCTGCTCCACAATATGATACACGGCAACCTGCAGATCATGGTCAATAGTCAGGTATACATCATTTCCGCGAACCGATGGCTCACTGTCGATTGTATCAAGAATCTGACCAACATTGTTTAAATATACAGTATCGTTGCCCTTTGTTCCTGCAAGTTCACTCTCGTAATACTGCTCGAGTCCATCCTTTCCGACCATATCCGTTGCCTCATAGGTGGAATCGCTCTCCTGAAGTGTCTCAAGCTCCTGTGTACTCGGCTTTCCTGTATAACCAAGAATATTTGAAAAATACACGCCATCCGGATAAACACGGCGCTCTGACTGCTCCACCTCGACTCCGAGCAGCTGCTGTTGATTTTCAAGAATTGCTGCCTGAAGCTCTGGCGAAATATCAGAACAAATAGTGGTAGACTTATACTTTGCGTAAGTTGTCAGACGCATAGCATATCGTATATTGCAGATTGCCAGTGCATCTTCCTTGCTGATCGTTTCGGCATTCTCCCATCTTGTTGTAAAATTATAGGAAACCTTCATAAGACGTTTCATTACAGTCTCTGCGTCATAAGTGTAGACATCCTCACCTTCCTTACTTTTTTCTTCAATGTAGGAAGTTCCATATACATCGCGAATAAGCTGACGGATCGCACTATCCTTTCCACTGTAAGCAAACTGCCCATCATCATCAATAATCACAGGAAGTTCTGTCACAATGGTTCCATCATATTTTTTCACAATTTCAATCAGGCGAAGAAGCATCTCATTGAAATCACCGTTTGCCTTTGTATATTCGCTAGTATCTTTTACAGTCAGGTTATAGACTGCCTCATTTCCGGCAAGGACGACTCCATTTCTGTCGTAGATAGTACCTCTTGTAGCAGTTGTCGTAATCTCCTTTTTGGTGCGGGAAACGTATGAATCATAATAAGCTGCTCCATCCAGAATCTGGAGCTGGAACAGCCTCACCACCAGGACTGCCAGAAAAAGCGTGCACACAATACCAAGCCAGAAAATTCTGGATCTTAATGTATTTTTTACCCATTCCCTGAATAAATCCCAATATTCCTTAAGCAAATCTCTTTTCTCCTTTTTTCTCTGCCTCTGTCAGATGTCTGTCAACCGTCATGATCACACCATATACTATAATCGTAGCGATTGCTGTCATCAACAGCTCCGGAAGTGCCAGATTTTTAATATAGTCTGCAATATTTACCCGGCCGAATAATAGGAAGCTGAATACATAAATATAAACACTGTAAATCAGCTCATTGGCACTGCATAACAAAACAGGCATCACAACCATATCATGCGCCAGCACCCTTGTAAAAATGCCATTGAAATAGCCAATATAAATAAAGATAAGCGTATAATACCCCAGTACACCTCCGCTGAATGAATCCAGCAAAAGACCGCACCCAAGTCCTGTAAGCATTCCCCACATCCTGCCCTTTAAAAAGCCAACTGAAAATGTGACAATTAACAACAGATTGGGCGCTGCAGTCAAAATTGGAATAATCCTTGTAAAATTTGACTGCAGCATAAAACAACTGACGGCAAGTACTATACATAAAACAACTCTGAGTATCTTAATCTTCATCTGTTTTTTTCTCCATCCTTTGTTTACTCTGCAGACTGCTTCTGTGTCGTAACTACAAGCACGTTGCGTATGTGTTTGAAATCCGCTGCCGGCTTCAAATAACCAGATGCAGCCAGCCCATTTTCATCCACAGTAACATCCTGCGCATAGCCAATAACAAGTCCTGGAAGATAGCGGTCTGAAATATTGGATGTAACAATTACATTGTCTCTGCTGATATTAAAATCGGTATCCATATACTGAAGCTTCAAAAGACCATGCTCCTTCATATAAGGAAGATCACCGGTAACAACACAGGCATCTCCTGTTGTAGACTGCATTGCACTGACATTTACATTATCATTGATAATCGAAGTCACAACTGCATGACCCTTTGCTATATCCGATATGTAACCGACAAGTCCGCCGCCTGAAAGTACATTCATGCCTACTTCAAGGCCATCATCTGTACCTTTGTCTATCGTAAATGTAGAGAACCAGTTTCCTGTCATATCAGAAAAGATCACAGTTGCCCCAACAGTATCATAATCGGCATACTCACTTTTGAGTTCAAGAAGTTCTCTCATATCCTGATATTCCTGAATCTTCTGATCATAAGAAACCATCTGCTCTTTGAGTTCTTTATTTTCATCTTCAAGCGACTCAATCTTTGCCATCGCCTCCTCTTTGCTCAGTCGTTCCTGATCAAAATTAAAGAAAATACTGCCAAGCTTGTTAACACCCTTCTGCACCGGAACAGTGATTGCCCCTGCTACCTGTCCGACTGACACGATGTTTTCTTTTTTGATGTAATAATACCCCATAGAAATCACACAGCACGCCGTCAATATAAAAAGGATCAGCTGCGGTCTTCTTGTAAAAGGCATTTTTACATTGCTGTTTTGATTGCTGCTTTTCATGAAATATATCCTCGTTCTTTTAAACTGATAAATCTGCCGTCACCAATGATGATATGATCAAGCAAAGGGATGGCGGTAAGCTCTCCCGCCTTTTGAATCTGCCGCGTCACCGCAACATCTTCCGCGCTCGGGGTTGGATCTCCGCTGGGATGATTGTGAATCAATATAATTTTGACTGCCTGATAACGAAAGGCCTCAATAAAAACCTCTCTCGGTGACAAAATTGTCTGATTCACTGTACCTTTAGTCAGCACCAGATCGCGAATCAGTGCTCCCTTATTATTTAAGAACACAAGAAGTACCTGTTCCTGACGCTCATCTTTGAGACGGTTCATATAATAGTTTCCGACTGCCTGAGGACTGTCCAACACAATCCCCTGCTGTCTTGACGCACTAAGACGCCTTGACAGCTCACCAATACACTGAAGCTGTATTGCCTTTACCTTTCCGATTCCGCGTATCTTAGTCAACTGAGCTACAGTCATAGACACAAGCCCTGAAAGACTTTCTATCGCAAGAAGCCTTGAGGCAAGCTCAAGAGAATTTTCGCCAACGCTTCCTGTTCTTAAAATCACGGCAAGCAGTTCGGCATTGTTCAGTGCACCAGCGCCCTGCTCCATACACCTTTCGTACGGTTGGATATCTTTGGGCAGCTGCTTTGAAATATCATGTTTCATAATCGTTCCTTACTTCCAGGTATCGAAACCATTATGAACTTATTTTATCACAATTCTTTTTTAAAGTATAGAAGAAATTTTCGAATATTAACAAATCCGTATGTCAAAAGCCGACAGTTCCTGCTCTGACATACGGAAATTTCTTATAAAGTGACAATACCTGCCTGAACCAGTTTTTCAAGTGCCATCATAATTCCATACTTTGCATGATACCAGGTAAGACCTCCCTGGAAATAAACTGCATATGGCTCCTTTAGAGGACCATCTGCACTCAGCTCAATCGAAGAACCCTGGATAAATGCACCGGCTGCCATAATAACCTGTGAATCATAGCCTGGCATATCCCATGGTTCTGGTGTTACATAGCTGTCAACCGGAGCTGCTGCCTGAATACCCTGACAAAATGCGATCAGCGCCTCAGGCTTTTTAAGTGTAACAGCCTGAATAATATCGTATCTAGGCTCTGTACCGTTTGGAATTACATCATAACCTAATTTTTCAAATACGTTTGCTGCAAAAACTGCTCCCTTAAGCGCACCTGCCGCTACTGTCGGTGCCAGGAAAAATCCCTGATAGAATGACGGAAGAACGCCCAAAGATGCACCAACCTCCTGACCAAGTCCCGGAGCACTAAGACGATATGCACACTGCTCAATACATGCTGCTGTTCCGCAGATATAACCGCCAATCGGTGCTAATCCGCCGCCTGGATTTTTAATAAGAGAACCAACTGTCATATCTGCCCCAACATCAGATGGCTCAATTTCTTCGATAAATTCACCATAACAATTATCTACCATACAGATCACGTCTGGCTTAATTGACTTGATGAATGAAATCAGCTCACCGATACGCTCAACTGAAAGTGTCGGTCTTGTCTGATATCCCTTAGAACGCTGAATAGTTGCTACTTTTGTCTTCTCATTGATTGCAGCGCGAATACCTTCCCAGTCAAAGCTGCCATCACTAAGCAGATCTACCTGGCGATATGAAATATTATATTCTCTAAGAGAACCAACAGACTGACGGATTCCAATTACCTCTTCAAGCGTATCATATGGTTTTCCCACAGGTGAAAGCAGCTCATCGCCTGGACGAAGATTTGCAGAAAGTGCAAGCGCAAGCGCATGTGTTCCACATGTAATCTGTGGACGAACCAATGCCGCCTCTGTGTGGAATGTATCAGCATATACCTGCTCTAACGTTTCTCTTCCCATATCGTTGTATCCATATCCAGTTGTTGCTGCAAAGCAAGCTTCACTTACATGATTTTTTTGCATTGCACCAAGCACCTTCATCTGATTCTGCTCTGCAACTTTATCAATCTCGCAGAAACGTTCTTTAAGATCCTGCTCGATTTTCTCACAAAATTCATACGTCTTTTCACTAATCCCCATGGACAGGTAAGTTTCTTTCATTGTCATTTTTCTTTCTCTCTTTTCTATTTTTACTCTATTTTTGATGCGGCATGTAAATTGTTTACACACTGCTCTGTCAATATGTTTATAACATCTTCGTTTTTTGCTCCATCAATATCAAGCCATGTTACATCGCGTTCTCTGCGAAACCAGGTAAGCTGACGTTTTGCAAAATGTCTCGTTGACTGCTTAATTTGACTTACCGCATCATCTAATGTACACTCGCCATCAAGATATGATAAAAGTTCCTTATAGCCAAGTCCCTGCATTGAGACATAACTTCTGTCATAACCCATCGCCTTTAATGTTTCCACTTCCTTAAGCAGTCCCTGCTCCATCATCTGATCCACACGCAGATCAATTCGGCGATACAGCTCTGCGCGATCTCTGTTCAGGACAAAATAGCAGAAATTGTATGGTGACTCTTTCTGGCGCTGTTTCTCATTATGTTCTGAGATTGGACGGCCTGTCAATTTAAAATATTCCAGTGCACGAATCAAACGCTTCGTATTATTTGCATGAATTGCCTCTGCCGATGCAGGATCAACGTTTCGCACTTGCTCTAACAGCCATTCATTTCCAAGCTCTTTTGTCTTATCTTCAAGCTGTGTACGGTACGCAGTATCCTCGCATGTATCTTCAAAATCAATATCATACAAAAGTGCCTGAATATAAAATCCAGTTCCGCCTACCACAAGCGGAATATGACCATTAGCATAAATTTTTTCCATTGCCGCCTTTGCCATCTGCTGAAAGCGCACTACGGAAAATTCATCACCTGGCAGCAGCTCATCCACAAGATAATGAGGAACGCCCTGCATCTCATCAGGCATAATTTTTGCAGAACCAATGTCCATATATTTATAAACCTGCATAGAATCTGCACTAATTATCTCGCAGCCAAGCGATTTTGCCAGTCCAATTGAGGCGCTTGTTTTTCCCACAGCCGTTGGACCGGTCAATATAATAAGTGGTTTCTTATTTTCTATCATATTTTATTCCTACCTATTGCTCGTTGCAGTTTATTGTTTGCTATTCAAAACTATACAATCACACAATTCTCTTAAACTTTTTTTCAAGTTCATATTTAGTCATCGTGATAATCGTTGGTCTTCCATGAGGACACGCATACGGATTTTCAAGTGTCAATAGCTGTGACACAAGCGCATCTGCCTCTTTAAACGAAATCTTCTGACCTCCCTTAATAGCTGCCTTACACGACATCGACGCAAGCTTTGATGCAATCAGTTCGGATGGCTGCATGCTTCCTCTATCCTCAAGATCAGACAGCATCTCCAAAAACAGATCCTTTTCATTGATTCCATAAAGATTTGCCGGAATCTCACTGATTGCATACTCGCGCCCGCCGTATGGTTCAATTGTAAAACCAATGCGTTCAAATTCACTTTTAAATTCTTCTAAAATCGCTTCCTCTGCCCTTGTCAGTGAAATAACCATCGGCGGACTCACAAATTGAGTAATACGCTCCTTTTTGCGGTATGCTTCCATAAGCCGCTCATAGTTTACCTTTTCATGTGCGGCATGCTGATCCATTATATAAAGTTGATTTCCATACTGAATCAGCCAGTATGTATCAAACAGCTGTCCAATCAGACGATGATGGATTCTTGCCTTCTCCGACAATAACGGCTCCGTAAACAGCGTTTGCTGTTCTGGTTTTTCTAATTTTTGTTCTGGCTGAGTAGGCATCTGATTAACAGTTTGAGATACATCCTGTCCAATACGTTTGTGTATTCCAGAGGCAGATTCCCACTTCGAATCAGAATCCTTTATTGTCTGCTTTTTTTCTGCCTTATATTCGCAAACAGGCTCAGAAAGTTTTGACGACACTTTTGGCTGTTCTTCGTTTCTTGGCAGCTTTTGTTCACTCTGAGTTTTATGTTCTGCTGATGGCTTTTGTTCATTTTGAGTTTTATGTTCTGCAGGTGGCGGTGGAATAATCTCCTTCATCGCCTGAAGACGTCTCTGCTCAAAAGGCTCTGGCAGCTTTTGCTTTTCCTGCACCTTCTTTTCTGCCTTGCCATCATCACTTACATCAGGAATAAATTCTTTGCCGCGAAGTGTATTTTCAATTGCGCCTGCTAACAGCTCATAGATTTCATTTTCCTGCTGAAAGCGCACTTCCATCTTCGCCGGATGAACATTTACATCAATAAGCTCCGGCTTAATTTTAATATGAAGCACTGTAAACGGATAACGATGCTGCATCATAAATGGCTTATACGCCTGCTCAATTGCAGCAGCAATCAAACGACTTTTTACAAAACGGCCATTTATATAATAGTTTTCAAAAGTTCTATTTCCTCTTGAAATAATTGGCTTGCCAATATAACCTGTCACTGCGAATAGAGGACACTCATAGTTGATCTCTAACACATTAGATGAAATTTCTCTTCCATAAATTGTATAGATCAAATCCTTCAAGCGACCATTTCCACTCGTATAAAGCTTATTCTGTCCGCCATTTATAAAGCGCATAGATATATCCGGACGAAGCATAGCCATGTTTTCCATCAGCTGATTGATATAATTTCCCTCTGTAGCTGCTGTCTTTAAAAACTTCTTTCTGGCAGGCACATGGTAAAATAAATTGCGCACGAGAATTGTTGTGCCGTCTGGTGCACCTATCTGTGTTAAACTTTTTTCTTCTCCGTCTTCAATCTGGTAGGAAATGCCAAGCATTGCTTCAGGCGGTTTTGAAATGAGCTCCACCTGTGCGATAGCTGCAATACTCGAAAGTGCCTCACCACGAAAGCCAAGTGAACCAATATCTAACAAGTCATCAATTGTATGAAGCTTACTCGTTGCATGACGCAAAAAAGCTTTACGCACCTGATCCTTTTCAATTCCGCAGCCATTATCGGTAATGCGAATAAAGCTGATTCCACCATCTTTGATTTCCACAGTAATCGCTGTTGCTTTCGCATCAATAGCATTTTCCAACAGCTCCTTTACAACAGAAGATGGTCTGTCAATAACCTCTCCTGCTGCAATCTGATTAATCGTTGCCTGATCGAGCAATTGTATTTCGGGCATTGCAGACCTCCTTTGTATGTTTTTAATTTTTATATTTTTGATGCTTCCCACGGATTGCTACGCAGCTTCGCTGCTCTCGCAATCCTGCTTTCATTCGGATTCGCAGATTTACTTCGTAAATCGCTGCCATCCTATTTTTATATCTTTGATACTTCCCACGGATTGCTGCGCAGCTTCGCCGCTCTCGCAATCCTACTCCCATTCGGATTCGCTGATTTACTTCGTAAATCGCTGCCATCCTCATGGGAGTGCAGGTTCCAAGCTCAGATATGATTTCCTGCAAGCAGGAATCAATCTGAGTTTGGAACCTTGGAAGCATCAAATGCGATTTTTTAGTGTTGCCTGCATACGATACAGCGTATTAAGCGCATCGAGTGGCGTCATGTTTGCAATTTCTAGTTTTTTGATTTCCTCTATTATAGAATCATCTTTTACTGTATCAAAAAGTGTCAGCTGATTTGCATCTACTTCATCTGGGCGTGATACGCGCTTTTTAGATGGTGTTGACTGCATCTGGGCAATCTCTCTTGCACGAGCGGCAATGTCAGCATCAGTCAGTTCCTCAACCAGTTCCTTTGCACGGTTTATAACGCGATCTGGAACACCTGCCAGTTTTGCAACCTGGATTCCATAGCTTCTATCTGCACCACCCTTAACAATCTTTCGCAAAAAGACAATATCGTCACCCTGCTCCTTCACGGCAATGCAATAATTATTTACACCATTTAATGCGCCTTCAAGCTCCGTCAGCTCATGGTAATGCGTTGCAAACAGCGTTTTTGCACCAAGCTGTCTGGTATCCGCGATATATTCTACAACTGCCCACGCAATGCTCATACCATCATATGTACTAGTTCCGCGTCCGATTTCATCAAGAATAATCAGACTCTTTTTTGTCGCATGACGAAGGATGTTCGCCACCTCATTCATCTCTACCATAAAGGTACTCTGACCAGATGCCAAATCATCAGAAGCACCTACTCTTGTAAAAATACGATCACTTATACAGATATTAGCCGATTTTGCAGGAACAAAGCTTCCAATCTGTGCCATAAGCGCAATCAATGCGACCTGACGCATATAAGTCGACTTTCCAGCCATATTCGGACCTGTAATAATCGAAATGCGATTCTTTCCATTATCAAGCAGCACATCATTTGCTACAAACATATCATTTGGAATCATCTGCTCAACAACAGGATGACGGCCATTTTTAATGTCAAGAATTCCTCTTTCGTTAATCTGCGGTTTAACATAATTCTGACGTTCCGCAACAAAAGAAAGAGATGCGATAACGTCAAGAAGCGCAACTGCACGCGCTGTTTTCTGAATACGTTCTACCTGCGATGCCACACGATCTCGCACATCACAGAACAATTCATACTCAAGCGCTGCCAGCTTATCCTCAGCACCAAGAATTAAATCCTCAAGCTCTTTTAACTCCTGCGTGATAAAGCGTTCTGCATTTGTAAGTGTCTGCTTTCTTGTATAATCATCAGGAACCATGTCCTTAAAGGAATTGGTTACTTCAATATAATAGCCAAACACCTTATTGTAACGCACGCGCAATGTCTTAATTCCTGTGCGCTCACGCTCCTTTGCCTCTAGCTCTGCCAGCCAGTTCTTTCCCTCTGTCTTTGAACGGCGAAGCTTATCTACATCCTCATTATAGCCATCCTTAATGATTCCTCCCTCTCTGATAACAAGCGGCGGATCCTCTATAATGGCACTGCTGATTAATGCTTCCAAATCGTCCAGAGTATCTAGTTCATCATACAATTCTTTCAGCAATGATCCCTTAAAATCAGCTAACTGCTGCTTAATCGGCGGCAGCATGCGAAGTGATGCCGCAAATGCCAAAAGATCTCTTGGATTTGCTGTCTTATAACTGATACGGCCTGCCAAACGCTCCAGATCATAAACCGGCTGCAAATACTCGCGAATTTCTTCTCTTGTCACATATTCGTTTAGCAGTTCTTCAATCGCTTCCTGTCTTTTTAAAATTCTCGCGCGATCAATAAGTGGCTGCTCAATAAAGCTTCGAAGAAGCCTTGCTCCCATCGCTGTCTTTGTCTTATCAAGCACCCAAAGCAAACTTCCGCGTTTTTCTTTTTCTCTAAGTGTCTCTGTCAGTTCCAAATTGCGGCGTGTCGATGTATCCACAATCATATAACAGCCTGTCGTATATGGCTGAATATTTGTAATATGTGGCATTGTACTTTTCTGAGTATCATACAAATACTGCATCAAAGCACCTGCCGATATCATTCCAGAATCATAATCCTCCATACCAATTCCAAGAAGTGAAGTTGTATGAAAATGCTCCATTAAAATCTTCTTTGCATTGTCTTCCTTATAATACCAAGAATCTGGCGTTGACACCGTAAAATGCAGCCTGTCTTTTAGTTCATCCAGATTTTCTCCGCTTAATTCAAACAAATCATTGCATATCACCTCTGCCGGTGTAAACTTAAACAGCTCATCCTCTAACTGTTCTTTTGTCTTTAATTCTGTCAGATAAAATTCGCCTGTTGATACATCGCATGTACTTACTCCGTAAATGCCACCCACATAAGCGATTGACATAATGTAATTGTTCTTCGTTTCATCAAGTGCCTTATTATCACAAATTGTTCCCGGTGTCACCACACGGATAACCTCACGCTTTACAAGACCCTTTGCAAGCTTCGGATCTTCCATCTGCTCTGCAATGGCGACACGATAGCCTTTTTTTACTAAACGATCTATATAATTGTCGGCTGCATGAAAAGGAACTCCGCACATAGGTGCCCGTTCCTCTAGTCCGCATTCTTTTCCTGTTAACGTAATCTCCAGTGCCTTTGACGCAGTAATCGCATCATCAAAAAACATTTCATAAAAATCACCAAGTCTGTAAAATAAAATACAGCCAGGATACTGATCTTTTGTCTCAAAGTACTTCTGCATCATCGGCGACAGTTTCGCCCTGTTGATTTCCATTTACTTATGCCTCTCTTACTGTAAATTGTTGCTGTCCTTTTGCAAAACTGCACACAGTCTGATAGCGGCTATCGTAACCGTCAGCCGCTATCTCCTCTTATCTTATGCGTTATTCCACAAGCTCTCCCAAATAGTAAAAGCCTTTGGACTCTATCATTTTTACTTTGCAGATTGTTCCGATCAATGAACTATCTCCCTTAAAATGAACCACTGTGTTATTGCTTAGACGTCCTGATACCATAGATGGATCTTTCTCATTAACCTCTTCTACCAACACCTCAAGTGTTTTCCCAGTATCGCGGCTGCACTGAGTTGTCGCAATAGACTGAACAAGCTTTAACAGGCGGTCAAAACGATCCTTTACCACTTCCTCTGGTATCTGATCATCCATTGCAGCAGCTGGTGTTCCTGTACGCTTTGAATAAATAAAAGTAAATGCACTGTCATACTGCACCTTGCGTACTACATCCATTGTATCTTCAAAATCTTCCTCAGTCTCACCTGGGAAGCCAACAATAATATCTGTAGTCAAAGAAAGATCAGGAATTTCGCGGCGAAGCTTTGCTGCTAACTCCAAATACTGTTCCTTGTCATACTTTCGATTCATGAGCTTTAAAATACGACTGCTTCCAGACTGAAGCGGCAAATGTAAGTGACGACAAATCTTTTTGGAATTTTTCATCACTTCAATTAATTCATCTGACAGATCCTTCGGATGTGAGGTCATAAAACGAATCCAACGAAGTCCTTCGATCTGCTCTACCTGCTGTAAAAGCTGTGCAAATGTAATCGGATTATCAAGTGTCTTTCCATATGAATTTACATTCTGACCAAGAAGCATAACTTCTACTACACCATCAGCTACTAATTGCTTAATCTCCTTTATGATATCCTCTGGCTGTCTGCTTCTCTCTCTTCCGCGCACATATGGTACGATACAGTAACTGCAGAAATTGTTGCAGCCATACATGATGTTAACACCACACTTAAAGGAATATTTACGGACAGCAGGAAGATCCTCTACGATTTGATCAGTTCCTTCCCATACATCAATTACCTGTTCTTTTTTAGTAAATGTCTGATATAACAACTCTGCAAGCTTAAATATGTTATGAGTTCCAAATACAATATCAACAAAACGGTAGCTGCTGCGAATCTTTGCAACCTCATCTGGCTCCTGCATCATACAGCCGCAGATAGCAATCATACGGTGAAGTGCTTTCTTCTTTCTGCTCTGGTACATTCCTAAATGACCGTATACCTTCTGGTTTGCATTCTCACGCACAGTACAGGTATTCATGATCAAAAAATCAGCAGCCTTTTCATCATCAGTTTCCTCATATCCGATTTTTTCAAGAATACCAAGCAGTTTTTCAGAATCTTTCGCATTCATCTGGCAGCCAAAGGTAGTAATATGAACTGTTAAGTTTCTTCCTAACTCTTCTGACTTTCTTTTCACATACTCTCTGCTTTTTGCCATAAAATAGAGCTGTCTGTTTGGTTCCATCTCCGGTGCCAAGGTGTTTGTATCTACCATATTGATGTCAATTCCGGTTAAATCGGAAACGTTTCTCAAATCTATTAAATCCATGTTATTCCTTTCAAGGGTTGGTTGTTTTGACTTTTTTGCCCTTCAAATGGCAGAAAAAGATATATTGTATATTACACTCAGCAATTTAAAATGTCAAGGGGATTTCCTTTGTGACCAGGTTGGCTAACAAACGGCCCTTCGGCGAGTGACTTTGTCGGCGTCCCTTGTTCCCGCGGCGCCTTCTGCATAATTTTTATCTCATCGCCTGTTTAGCTCTCTGGTACTCTTTCTCTAACTGACTCTTAAATACTTCAATTTCAGCCGGTTTCATGCCTGGTTCAGCTGATGCACAGATATCAGGTGTTTCATTCGCCAGTATTTCTGTTGCCTCTGGCTGTTCTCTGTACATCTCATCATAATCATCCACCAACATATCTTCAAGGATGATTGAGAACTCGTAGATATCTTTCGGGGTGTTCTCAAGAAATTCCTCGATCTGCTCCATCATCTCTTTAAACACTTTCCCAAACCTCCTTTTATAAAAACTTTGATTTTTACAACTATTCAGATCCGCGCAATATTATTTACATCTAAATAATAACGCAATATTTAATTGATGTTGCACGCAACTTTCATTTCAATTCGTACCTCTACATGAGAGGTGACCAAGAGTGCTGGATTCTTTGCTTTTCCTGAATTATTTCAATTCACGCCTCTGCACGAGAGGCAACATAGATTTCAATACACACCTTCCTTGCAAAAGGTATTTCAATTCACGCCTCTACACGAGAGGCGACGCGCCAATGGTTTTCATCATGCCATCCTTCATTCCATTTCAATTCACGCCTCTACATGAGAGGCAACGGTTTTGGTCGAAACTTTGCCAATAGTCCAATCATATTTCAATTCGCGCCTCTACATGATAGGCAACGCGTTGCGACCATTGTTCAGATTGCCACCACGCCAAACATTTCAATTCACGCCTCTACATGAGAGGCAACGGAAGTAACTGATGGAGCAGTATCCTATGAATCATTTCAATTCACGCCTCTACATGAGAGGCAACCAATACCATTCGTATACATTTTCGTTTGATGCACAGATATTTCAATTCACGCCTCTACATGAGAGGCAACAGAACCACGGCTGAAAACTGTTGCGCCATTGATATTTCAATTCACGCCTCTACATGAGAGGCAACCGCCGCCAATCTTTGGCAATGATAGCCGGATACCCATTTCAATTCACGCCTCTACATGAGAGGCAACTTTTGGCGGTGGCCCAGGATTGGAAGAAAGTAGTATTTCAATTCACGCCTCTACATGAGAGGCAACGCCAAGACTGGAGTTGTGGTTGATGTTGTGTTATCTATTTCAATTCACGCCTCTACATGAGAGGCAACTTTTACAAAGTATTCAAACGGAAACGGACAACCAATTTCAATTCACGCCTCTACATGAGAGGCAACTGTTTTGCTTAACTCGCCAGTCTGATTATTTAGTATTTCAATTCACGCCTCTACATGAGAGGCAACGTCTTACGCACAAGGAAACGAACTTTTGATTTGGCATTTCAATTCACGCCTCTACATGAGAGGCAACGCGGCGTATCCACGCTTAATCCCGGTTATAAGTGATTTCAATTCACGCCTCTACATGAGAGGCAACTCCCAACGCCAGCTCATTTTCTTTCAGTGCCTTTATTTCAATTCACGCCTCTACATGAGAGGCAACGGAGAAGACGGTGCAGGCGCAGCAGGTGCTTACGTTATTTCAATTCACGCCTCTACATGAGAGGCAACCGATCAGACAGGCGTAAAGGTCCGCGATAGATTTATTTCAATTCACGCCTCTACATGAGAGGCAACGTAGTCTGGCCAGCAGAAATACAGCTGCAACCAATTTCAATTCACGCCTCTACATGAGAGGCAACTTTTACGGTGCCTGCTTCTGGTATATGGGCCTTATTTCAATTCACGCCTCTACATGAGAGGCAACATGTGTACGAACAGAACCTTCCAGTCGTGACGGATATTTCAATTCACGCCTCTACATGAGAGGCAACAATCACGACGGAGAATACGTCAGGGGAAACCGTATTTCAATTCACGCCTCTACATGAGAGGCAACCGGAGGCCAGTCATACCAGATCGGAAGCCGAAAACTATTTCAATTCACGCCTCTACATGAGAGGCAACTCATAGGATTCATCCTCGAAGTGTACTGTGCGACCAATTTCAATTCACGCCTCTACATGAGAGGCAACTCAAGCAATTGCTCTTTAATCTCACGCTGACGTTATTTCAATTCACGCCTCTACATGAGAGGCAACATGTGTACGAACAGAACCTTCCAGTCGTGACGGATATTTCAATTCACGCCTCTACATGAGAGGCAACCAGCATGAGGGGAGGTGAGGAACATGAGCCTGTATATTTCAATTCACGCCTCTACATGAGAGGCAACCGCGATGGCAGACGGAATCAGCAATGGTGCTGCATTTCAATTCACGCCTCTACATGAGAGGCAACTCTGACGCAGACCTCAACTCTGGTCGAGACTTCGCTATTTCAATTCACGCCTCTACATGAGAGGCAACTCGGAGGCAACCGGACTCGATCTGGCACGAACGTCTATTTCAATTCACGCCTCTACATGAGAGGCAACAAGGCCCCACAGGTATTCAAGAATGCCGTGAACAAATTTCAATTCACGCCTCTACATGAGAGGCAACCCGGTCGGGTATTGGATAAGGCAGTACCAGATCATTTCAATTCACGCCACGACATGAGAGGCAACCGGTCGG
>NZ_JAJEQN010000098.1:0-1411 GCF_020687335.1 Anthropogastromicrobium aceti | reverse complement strand
ACAGGTCAGTATCCAGAAAAATCTTGTGTATGGAATACTGACAAAGTGCTGATTGTTGTTGGCACCAAGGTTGATTTTCTGCTTTTGGTCTTTGTTGTGTCCGCAGACGATGACCTCTACTTTGTTTTTCAGGCAGAAATCCACGATATAGTGAGCTGCCTTATAGAAAAAGTCGTCGATCTGGCAGGCTCTTTTCTTTGAGATACGGTTCAGTCTGGCAGAGTTTTTCACGGATTTCGTGGAATCCATCCCTTTTGTCAGTTCTGACATCAAAGCTGCGCGCCTGCGGTTAAAGTTCTGATTGATGGATTTTAACCAGTGTCCGTCAATGATGAACGGAGTTGCCGAGAAGTTTGTCAGCGCGGTAAGAAAGTTGTCAAGCCCTGGATCAAGTCCGAGAATCCTTGTGGGATTTGTCGGTACTTCCGGTATTTTGACGGCATCCTGAAATGTCACATATACCATATATCCGCCATAGCAGGGCTTGACTTCCGTTCTGACATAAGAACCTTCCGGCTTTCCAACACAAAGCGGCACCAGGCAGCGTGGAAATGTGATGTGCATTTTTCCTTTGATATCAGACCGCTTTGCAACCTGATTGGTAAAGGTAACGGTCGTGTAATGTGTCCTGATATATCCCGGCTGCTTTGGCTGTGCCTTAAAATTTCCGGGATTTTGACGATATGATGCCAACAGTTCAAAGTGTGATTTCCAGTCTTTGAGGACTTTTCGAAGCACCTGCTGATTTGCCTGCGACGGCATCGCATAGTAGTCAGGATTCTTTGTATTCTTCATCACCGCATCCAATGTCTCATATGTGAACATCCAGTGATCGGACGTTGGCATGATCGGATGGTTTTTCTGTTTGTTTTCTATTCGCTTCTGGATCTTTGTGCGGGCCGGGTCGCTTGCAGGCAGACTCTGCAGCTGCTTCGTGAGTCGGTCAACATCTTTCTGAAGCTTTTCATTTGCCATCTCAATGCCAATACGTACAGTCTCTATGACCTCATTTTCATTGGGAGTGCGGTCAACCGGATCTTTTTTCAATCCGGTACGCAGGTTACGAATGATAAAGTTTGCTGAATTTCGCAGTTTTTTTGCAAGGTGAGTCTGGCACTCGAAATAAGATGCCAGCTTTGGCATCCTGTTCTGATCCACAAAGATTGATATGGTATGCATAAAAGGCCCTCCTTTTCAAAAACGTGAGAATATAGTTGACTGCACTTATATTATACGATAAAATATAGGTAAAATCAAGCAATATATGAACTTTTTGAATTGTTTTATTTTAAAACGAGAGAGGTACTATTATGAGAACAAATAAGAATGGTGTTAACAAAGACCAAAAGGATAAGGTCAAGAAAGACGGGTACAACAGGGGACAGCATTGTGTTTACTGTCTTACCTATCA
>NZ_JAJEQN010000097.1:0-1455 GCF_020687335.1 Anthropogastromicrobium aceti | reverse complement strand
ATACCCGCCTTTGCTGCAACACAGGTCAGTATCCAGAAAAATCTTGTGTATGGAATACTGACAAAGTGCTGATTGTTGTTGGCACCAAGGTTGATTTCCTGCTTTTGGTCTTTATTGTGTCCGCAGACGATGACCTCTACTTTGTTTTTCAGGCAGAAATCCACGATATAGTGAGCTGCCTTATAGAAAAAGTTGTCGATCCGGCAGGCTCTTTTCTTTGAAATGCGGTTCAGTCTGGCAGAGTTTTTCACGGATTTTGTAGAATCCAACCCTTTTGTCAGTTCTGACATCAAAACTGCGCGTCTGCGGTTAAAGTTCTGATTGATGGATTTTAACCAGTGTCCGTCAATGATAAACGGAGTTGACGAGAAGTTTGTCAGCGCGGTCAGAAAGTTGTCCAGTCCCGGATCCAGTCCAAGAATCCTTGTGGGATTCTCAGGAATGTCAGGTGTTTTGACCTCATCCTGAAATGTCACATATACCATATATCCGCCGTAGCTGGGCTTGACTTCTGTTCTGACATAAGAGCCTTCCGGCTTTCCAACACAGATCGGAACTGAGCAACGTGGAAATGTGATGTGCATTTTTCCTTTGATATCAGACCGTTTTGCAACCTGATTGGTAAAGGTGACAGTCGTGTAAGGTGTCTTGATATATCCAGGCTGTTTTGGCTGTGCCTTAAACTTTCCCGGGTTTTGACGGTACGATGCCAGCAACTCAAAGTGTGATTTCCAGTCTTTAAGAACCTTTCGGAGTACATGCTGGTTTGCCTGTGACGGCATCGCATAGTAGTCAGGATTCTTTGTATTCTTCATCACCGCATCCAAGGTTTCGTAGGTGAGCATCCAGTGATCGGACGTTGGCATGATCGGATGGTTTTTCTGTTTGTTTTCTATTCGCTTTTGGATCTTTGTGCGGGCCGGGTCGCTTGCAGGCAGACTCTGCAGCTGCTTCGTGAGTCGGTCAACATCTTTCTGAAGCTTTTCGTTTGCCATCTCAATACCAATACGTACAGTCTCTAAGACCTCGTTCTCATTGGAAGTGCGGTCAACCGGATCTTTTTTCAATCCGGTACGCAGGTTGCGAAGAATAAAGTTTGCTGAATTTCGCAGGTTTTTTGCAAGGTGAGTCTGGCACTCGAAATAAGATGCCAGCTCCGGCATCCTGTTCTGATCCACAAAGATTGATATGGTATGCATATAAGACCCTCCTTTTTAAAAACGTGAGAATGTAGTTGACTACACTTATATTATACGATAGAATATAAGTAAAATCAAGCAATATATGAACTTTTTGAATTGTTTTATTTCAAAACGAGAGAGGTACTATTATGAGAACAAATAAGAATGGTGTCAACAAAGACCAAAAGGATAAGGTCAAGAAAGACGGGTACAACAGGGGACAGCATTGTGTTTACTGTCTTACCTATCATATGATTTTCGTCACACATTACCG
>NZ_JAJEQN010000096.1:0-1485 GCF_020687335.1 Anthropogastromicrobium aceti | reverse complement strand
AATAGTTAATGGAATTAATACTGCAATTAATACGGAAGGTGATCCAGTGACGCGTGTTGTTTATGGTATAATAGAAGGAGGTGCTACATATATTGCAGGAAACTGCGCAAATAAAGTAACAGATATGGTGCAATTTGGATCAAAGGCGGCGGAAGCGTTGGGAAATGCAGCAGTAAACTATTCTATTGGACAACCAATGGAACTAGCGGCAACAGGAGTTTCAGCAGCAGCAAAGCCGGTTACAAAAGCTATTGCTAAGAATATGGGCATTGCAACGTCTAATGCGGGAACACCTAAACAGTCAAATACCAGAGTGATAACAACAGTATCAGGAAGAAAAAAGGTTATCCATAAAGTGAAGAAGCCAACAAGACGAAATACAAAGTTTCAGCGAGTATGTATGGCATAAGCTATAATAAAAAGACGATTTGTTCAGGCAGGAGTAATCTCCTGTCTGAATGGCGTGAAAGGTACATTTGTATGAAGAAAAGAAGTATATGGAATAAATATGGAAAAAAAACAGCAGAATATGTGAATGAATGGGGAAAATGGTATCGTTTCGATACATACGCTGATTTTGGTATAAATATAGTTGTATATATTGTTATGTTGTGTCTTCCTTTTGCCCTTTTAATTGTGGGGAATTCGAATATAATTCAAGCCATAATATATGCTATATTTATGTTACCCATATGTTGGGGTGTGTCATATTGTAATTATATGAATATGTATACAAGTATGGTTCGGATGGGACAGTACTGTTTAGATGAAGATGGGATTAAATTTGATTATTTTCCCAATATTCATAGAGAGGTTAGGTGGGAAGAAATTGAGTTAATTGAAAGAAGAACGATCGAGGCGATTAGTCCCAAAATAGAGAATGTAATAGATCGTGATATTTTTTTCATTTGTAAAAATGGTTGTACTGAAAATGAGAAAAAGGCAAAAACCAGAGGCATGTTTTTTTATGCTAAGCACAGGAAACAAATTATGCTTATTGGATATTCAAAGGAACGCGAGGAGGAATTTCGTCAATATTGGGATAAGGAAATTCGAGATCAAAGAAAATGGACTCGAGGGATGAATCTTTTTTGAGTAGGTGAGGGTCAGAAAGCCAGAGGGGTCAGTTCTGAATGGCTTTTTAAGTGGGTACGCTGGCTTAATCCGGGGTGCGGACAATTTTTGGACCTAATGTCGAAAGATGTTAGGAGGAAGAAATGAACAAGTATAGCACCGAAGAAAAACAACAGGCAATCGACTTGTATTTCAAAAATGGTTGCAATATGACCACGGTGACAGGGACGGTGGCTCACAAAGTGTCACTACTGGCTCAATATCTGTCCCCTAAAATATCATGATATTAAAAAAGTCTGAAAGTTCAAGAAAAGAGCTTTCAGGCTTTTTTGTGTTTTTATCCAGTTCTCCGCAGAAAACCTCGTCCGACATAGTCGGGCGGGGATGAATGCGGCATAAAAAATAAATCAA
>NZ_JAJEQN010000095.1:0-1500 GCF_020687335.1 Anthropogastromicrobium aceti | reverse complement strand
AATCACAAAATTTTTTTGATAATCTTGGAAAGATACATTTATTTTGTATTTCTACAAACATATACTCTCCTCCCATAAATACCTTTTCACTATCAATTTCTTTTCCATCCTTTAACAAGACAAAACTACAATAATATTGATATCCTGCTCGAAACTCAACTCTTTCATTAAATATTTCATCTGGATTATATATATTATTTTCCCAATATTGTTCTAGTTTTATATCAATTCCATACACTTCTAGTTTTTTCTCCCACATCTTTATATTTTGTTTGAATTGTTCCCAGATATTTGTTTCATTACTTATAATATTTGTTATTTCCTCTGTCGAAAACTTTTTCATATAACCGCCTCCTCCATTATTAATGCTCTATATGGAACAAATTTTCTAGTGCCTATTATGTATAAGGTACTAGAAAATTTATTTCTTTTGCTTAATTCTTCTGTTTATAAAACATCAATATATATACTAATATATTTATTAAATAGCTTTTCTTAATCTATTCTCCTAAAATATATTGTCCAATGATGTACAGCTCTAGCTTTTCCCTTTGGCCAACGATTCAATTGCCAATGCCAAAAGTTATGTTTTGCACCTTCTCCATGCGGAGCATGTATTTCAATTGAATTAACTACCTTTTGAACTTTAGTTCCATTATTAGTTACTCTATTATAACTATATTTCACTCCTAAATGTCCCTTTCCAGTTGCTCCTTTTGATTTCAATCGTCCAACTGCCTGTATTTTAAATTTTTTGTTTTTTATAAGTCCTGCTCCTGCACCAATAGCCGCTCCTGCTATTGCTCCAGTTGTAAATCCCACTGATCCCCACTTTAAAGCTGCTGTTCCTGAATTTTTCCAGCTGCCGGTTGATATTCTACTTACAATTCACATTGGGGTCAGGTACCATAAATTTTTCATAATTAAACTTTTATAAAATTTTAATTATTTTTATTTTTTGTTGCCGGTTCCTGACCCCAATGTGGCGGTTTACCCACAGGGAAGCACTGACCGCCTTTGCGGGCGTAGACCCCGGTGTTGATGAATCCGACCAGCACAAGTCAAAGAGCAACAGGGCTTCAAAGGTCGGCTCCGCAAGGCTGCGCAAAACATTGTTTCAGATCATGACAACCCTGTTGCAAAATGCTCCTGAAGACGATCCGGTGTACCGTTTTCTTAACAAAAAACGGTCTCAGGGAAAGCCTTACTATGTCTACATGACAGCCGGAGCGAATAAGTTCTTACGCATTTACTATGGTAAAGTCAAAGAGTGTCTGTGGAACTTAGAACAGACAGAATAACACCCTTTTCTATATCACCCCTTTCAAAGCCGGCATTTCTGGCGGCTTAAAAGTTATGCACAAAATATCAAATCAGATTTTTGAAATTTTTTTCAAAAAACACTTGACTTTTTATTAGCAGGCTTCTATTATACCATAAACAACACGCGTCACTGGATCACCTTCCGTATTAATTGCAGTATTAATTCCATTAACTATT
>NZ_JAJEQN010000094.1:0-1680 GCF_020687335.1 Anthropogastromicrobium aceti | reverse complement strand
GGGGGGGGTAAGGGGCAACGCCCCTTCTGTTATAATCATACTTTCAGCAGATTTCCGGATGGTATCCTACCAAAGGAGAAACTATTATGGCAAAGAATGCACATCTGACATTTGATGAAAGACAGACAATTGAAGTATCACTTCGTGATAATCTCAAGTTCAAAGAAATCGGAGAAATTATAAGAAAAGATCCTTCTACGATTTCCAAGGAAGTCCGCAACCATTACAAGATTGTAGAAAAAAGTACTTACAACCCATGTGCCAACAGACATATATGTAAGCATTACGGTGACATCTGCAAACCCTGTCAGAAACGCTGGGGACAAGATTGTAAGAAATGTGATCCACCTTGCTATACTCACTGTCCTGATTTTGAGGAACAGGTTTGCTTGAAGATTAAAAAACCTCCATATGTTTGTAATGGGTGCGATACCAGGCATGGTTGTAAATTAAGACGCCATCTTTATGAGGCTAAGTATGCTCAGAATGAATATGAAGCTGTCCGCAGCGAAAGCCGGCAGGGATTCGCCATCAGTTCTGAAGAATTAAAAAGGATTGATGGCATCATCTCGCCTTTGATCAAGCAGGGGCAGTCTATTCACCAGATCTGCGTCAATAACGTTGATCTGATCATGTTGGATGAAAAGACAATCTATAACTATATCGATGCTGGTCTTCTTTCTGTCTGCAACTGTGATCTTCCACGTAAAGTTCGTTATCGTATCAGAAAAAAGAAGAAGCCAGTAAGGGTGGACAAGAAATGTCACATTGGCCGTACCTATGAGGATTTTCAGGAATATATGGCTGCCAATCCAGATGTTTCTGTCGTTGAGATAGATTCCGTTGAAGGAAGAAAAGGCGGTAAAGTATTTCTGACCATCTTTTTTCAGAACTGTAACCTCATGCTGGCATTCCTTCGCGATGTGAATACAGCACGTTCAGTAACAGATATATTCAACCAGCTTTATGTTCTCCTAGGGCATGAGAAATTCACTGAATTATTCCCCGTGATTATAACCGACCGCGGAAGCGAGTTTACAGACCCTCTGGGCATTGAATTCAATGGGAACAATGAGCGTAGGACTAGAGTGTTCTACTGTGACCCTCAGCGTTCTGACCAGAAAGGAGGCTGCGAAGTATGCCACGAAATGATCCGACGCGTGTTACCAAAGAAAACATCGTTTGATAACTTAACCCAGGAAGATGTGTCTCTTTTAATGAGTCATATCAATTCCTATACAAGAAAAAAGCTGAACGACCAGTCTGCAAACCAGTTGTTCAGCTTCCTTTACGGTGCGGATACCTTAGCTAAGCTCGGCATCAAGGTAATCCCCGCTAATGAGATCAATCTCACACCATATCTGCTGAAAAAATAAGCTGATCGGATTGCCATCCGGATTCATAACCACTGTTACAGAGGTGGAATTTAATCTTGCAAAAAAAGAAAGATGAATTCGACCTCCGCTTAAAGTGCGCCTTTTCTCAGCGTGGAGCTTGATCTGAGATTATCTTATCATGCTCCAGCAACTGGTTCAATCTATTTGGTTTTGTAAGTTCCAGTTTGGAATCGTAAATTCCGTTAAATCAGAGAATTCTTTATATACCGGAATTTAGTCTTGCAAGAACTTTTAAGAACAGGTATTTACTTTTGCAAACTGGAAGTCAATTTACCAATTCACC
>NZ_JAJEQN010000093.1:0-1745 GCF_020687335.1 Anthropogastromicrobium aceti | reverse complement strand
CCAAAGTCCTTGCGATGTACGCAGACACTAGAACTCCGTCAATGGAACCCCAGTGGCTTGCCGCTGGGTTAAGTCAGAGTGAGCGAAATTTTTAGGGGAAATATATGAGATGATAAGGTGAAGGATAGCATTACGCTGGAAAAGGTTGAAAAAGAACCAGACAGCTATACACTTCCGGAGTTTAATGAGCGTCAGGAAGGCGTTGCCAATTGGTTTAAGCAGATGGGAAGTCTTGATTTGAAGGCACCAATGGAATTCACAGATGACTTTTATAGTGTACGCGACACTATGGAAGAAATTTCTAAAAATGAAGAAGCTTTGGAAATTACGTCAAAAGCACTCAAGCTGGCAACTAATTTTGATATTAAGCCTGGCATTGGCATGTGGGATATGTTGAAAACGATGAAGCCAGAAGCGATGACAAATATGATTTCAGAAATCCAGGATGGCTTTATCGAAAGTTTAAATGCAAGAATGATTAAGATTAAGAAGTAAAAAAATGAAAAAAGTTTTAGTAACGCTTGCTGTATTAGTCGTGAAAGTATTGTGCAAATAGAATGTAAAATATCACAATAGAAACTAGTATATAGAAAATAGGATGACAATAGATATAATTAGTGCTATACTATTTCTAGTACAAATAAGAAAAACTGGAAAACGTATAGCAGGTGTATTAGCACTCGCAGCTGCTGCGGCAGTTTATGCGGGTGCTTTTTATAATTTGCTTGAAAATATATTGGGAGGGTTTTTATATGGATCAAAATTGGTTTTATAGGGGAAATGCGCTTATTTATTCCCTGAGCGAGCAGGAGACTACAAGTCATTCTGTTGCAGTCTGGAGAATTGGACAATGCGGTGTTTTTCTGAAATATAATGGAAAAATTATTTTGATTGATCCAGTTTTGGAGCCAATTTATGGAAAGGATGGTGTTTGTCGCACACATTTTGAACCACCATTTTCAGCAGATGCTAATTTTTCTGTGGATGCTGTATTTTGTACACATAATCATCTGGATCATTTTCAGCCAGACACTATATGCAAACTAGCGGCTTCTCATCCAAATGTAAAGTTTTTTGTTCCGACAGGGATTTTAGATGAAATTCAAGAATGTATTGCATCATTTGCTGATCGTGTGACGGGAATCCGGCAAGGACAGCAGCTGGAATTATTTCAAAATATTTCAGTGACTGCGGTAGCAGTTCCACATGATGTGTATCGTGCTGATGCAAATGGTAATGAAAAAGCACTTGGCTATGTTTTTTATATGGGAGATACTACGATTCTTCATTGCGGAGATGCAGTTGCAACAGACCGTCTTGTTACAGATGTTTGCAAGGCAGGTCCTATTCATCTTGCTTTTTTGCCAATCAATGGCAGAGATTGGGTTAGAGAGTCACGTGATATTATTGGTAATATGACACCTCAGGAGGCGGCTCTTTTTGCAAAAGAGATTGATTGTACAACTGTTATTCCAACGCATTATGATATGATGTGCGGCAATGAAGAAAATCCTTTATTGTTTGCTTATTATATGGAGCATACGCAGCCAAATCGCGCATGGCACATTTTAAGAAATGGTGAGCCATATTTGTATACATATTGATTATAATGATTCAGCGCAGAAAACCCCGGCCGTTCGCAAGAACGTCCGAGGGATGAATGCGCCGATTACAAACAACGCAACCATCATTCCAACAGGGTTTTCTTCTGGAATTGTTGGTTTTTCTTGGCCTGATGTTCTTCA
>NZ_JAJEQN010000092.1:0-1959 GCF_020687335.1 Anthropogastromicrobium aceti | reverse complement strand
CTGTGTGAAATCTCACCTTAACGATAAACCCACATGTTGCCTTCCCCTCAGACCACAGAGTCGGCACTCCGATTTATAGTATTTCGGCGCTCAATTGCTGTCCCTGCAACCTTGCTGTCTACGCTTAGCCCATTACATCACTGTAACACACTCAAGACTCGCTTCAAATGCTGTGGTTAGCAGCTTATTTGACAGGATTTCCACCTGTCGGATTGCACGCCCTTTGCTGGACGCACGGTCTGGCACCCGGTAATTCTACTTATGCAAGCTTGCATTGAAGGAAAATGGCTTACAGGATTATGTGGATGCGATAAATGAATTTAATTAATACCTATACCAGTCCCTCCATACACACTTGTTGGGACTGGTCTTTTTATTCACAGATTACTTTCTCATATTTATGATATGTAATTGAAACCCCTGTCATCTCCTCCAAACTATATGTTCCCTTTTTTAAAACAATCGTTTCCCCTTGTATTTCGCAATCCATAACCACAAATTTGCCATCATAATTCGATACTATAGCTCTATTCTGTTCAATAACCTCATATGATTTCTTGTCACTAATTTCATAGTCCATTTTTATTGCAATTCCTGTTGCTACATTCATAACATGTAGCAGCAGTACTATTGATAATACTATCTTTTCAACTATATTGTATTTTCTATTTTTCCAAAAGAAATTCCTGATTATTATAAAATATGCTATCATTATGTCCGCAATTAAAAACACTATAATCGTCACATAATTATCTACAATTTGTCTCAACCATGTCCAAGGAATAATTTCTATCAAGTTAATTGTATATAATACATTTTGAATAAACAAAATACACACCGTAAAAAGAAACATCAGTATCACATATATCTTGCTGTTAATTTTTTCACTTATATACGAAAATATGAAGGGATAGGCAAACAGAAGAAATGCACATAAAACAAAAATCAATTTATTTTCGAACATTTCTGTTCCACTAAAATACTTTCCATCTATCCCATAAAAACTTGCGCATGAAACAGAAAAGCTCTTTGAAATCACCAAATTCATTGTTCCTACCAAAGTAATAAACGCAGCTAAACCAGTATCCAAAATATTCCATACATTATCTTTCAAAAATTGCTTGACTTTACTATCTCTTGTACTTTTATACGCATTCTCTTGACTGTCTACAATCTCTTTACGTTGTTTATCTTGCATATCTTCGTCCTTCCCGTAAAACCTAAATTTAATTTAATTAATATTATAATACAGAATACACTTTATTCTTTGTCTTACCATCGCCTTTAAGAATCTCTAGCTTTTCTGCTTTTGACAACAAACGACTTGCCGTCTTTACCTCAACACCCAACAATTCTGCCGCAATAGCACTGTTTATTTTTTTATTTCCATTCAAATACTCTAAAACAACCTGCATTCTGGCTCTTTCCAATTCGTTTAGTACCAGGGTCGAGTAGACGCACCTTTTGCAAGATGCGCCCCTCCAAGGAACCGGACGTGCGGCTTTCCCGCATCCGGCTCTTTACGAAACGCATTATTCAACAATTATCATTCGTATACGCTGACATACACTCTTCCTTTGGCTAACTGGTAATTCGCGTCGATTGTCCGCAAAAATTCATTCCAGCTATAGCTCTACTTTTGACTTCTTCTATTTATCCAATAAAATAAGCTCTTTAGCTCGTTATATCTGAATTTCTTGATACTTGGTGTATTGTCTGTGATGCCATAATAATGGTAATAACCTGTCAGGATTCTGTTTAACTTCAGAATTATCTCTTCCATTGTTAAGGTACGCATACTTCCTATCAGTCGGTGCACCTCTTTACATTTCTTCGCAAACTTCTTCCTGTTGGTTTTCCTCTTTACTCTGAACTTCCCGTTCGGGGGTGCGGACGCTTTCTTGGACCTGAATTAAGCAATTCCAAGACTGCGTCTATACTCCATCGGACTCAAACCCC
>NZ_JAJEQN010000091.1:0-2322 GCF_020687335.1 Anthropogastromicrobium aceti | reverse complement strand
TAACTGAACCGCCGTGTACCGAACGGTATGCACGGTGGTGTGAGAGGTCGGCGGCAAAAGCCGCCTCCTACTCGATCTTAGAAGCATTTTCATTCCATGTCTCTAAAAAAGCAGCATAATCTTCTGCGGTATAAGCATCTGTAGAAGTTTCCCAATTCTTATACTTGTTATTCTGAATACCAAACATTGCATTGATCTTAGAATAATCGTTGATACGAGTCAGCTCCCAAGAAATATCAAAATATGCCGGAACAATCAGAGCATGATCAAGCATAAATGCCTCTGCCTCTGCATATGCCTCATATCTTGCATCCATATCATCTGTGATAGCATCTGCCTTATTTACAAGCTCAGTAAACTGGCTGTAAAGATCTTTAAGTTCATCGCTTTCACTGTCTACTGCATGACCAAGCTGTACCATATAGTAAGCGTTGTCACTGTCATCTGTCTCCTGACCTAAATAGTTCTGCGGATCACCGTAGTCAGCACCCCATCCAGCGATAGCAAAGGACTGACGCTTAAGGTTGTAAACCTCTTTAGAAAGACTGGATACGTAAGAATCAATATCAAGAACGATAAAATCATCGCCAAAGGAATCAGCAAATGCCTGCTTTAACACATTTGCACTGTCAAGAGCAGTCTGGTTTCCACTAGCTACGAAATATCTTGCATGTATTGGGAAAGTAACACCCTCAGCAGTAAGCTCTTCCATTGCCTGAGCCTTGTACTCCTCAAACTTAGCTGAATCAAGACGAGTCATTGTCTCTCCATCATATGACGGCAGACCTAACTTTTCCTGAACCAGCTCGGTATACTCTGTACCATCAGAAGTATAGATCAGACCCTGCATTGTGTAGGAGTTGTTGTAGCACTTATATGGATTGATAGCGTTTGTTCTCTTATACCAGCTGCCCAGATCAAGACCATAGTACCAGCACTTACGGAATGCTTCATTTGCAATTGCAGTATTCCAGTTTGTATCCTCTGTCTGATCATCATTAAGCTTGTCATAGTTAAAATGGAACTGATAAGACTTCTTGTTCGGACGCTTCTCTACCAGCTGATTATGATAAGGATCAGATTCGTTATTATAGATTGTCATCAAATTTGACTCAGACAGATCTACACGATCCAGCTCACCAGTAGTATACAGCTGATATGCAGTATCTGCAGACTCTACCATCTTAATAGTAACAGAATCAAACAGCTTTGCATCGGTATCCCAGTACAGCGGATTCTTTGTCAATGTCTTTGTATTCTGCTGGATGTACTCTGTACAGGTGTAACCGCCGTTATACCAGATATTCTCAGGTGTTGCAGCCTTAAATCCATCTACGCCAATCTCATCAAGCATACCCTGTGAAATCGGATACAGACAGTTGTAAGCAGCTACAGTGTCAAAGTATGGCTTCTCACTTAAACAAGTATACTGTAAGGTATAATCATCGACTGCCTTAATGCCAACAGTATCGGCAAACTCTGGACTCTCAGCAGTCAGTGCAAGTGCTGCATCTGCATCCATCTCATTTGTCATGTTGTAGTAGTCCTCTGCGCCAGCAATCATCTCCATCGGCATAGAAGTATTTGCTGCATCATTCTTATGGAAGTTTAATACCCACTCCAGTGAGGTTAAGAAATCCTGTGCAGTAACTTCACCCTTCTCATTTCCGTTCTGATCAACCCACTTTACACCTTTTCTTAAATGGAACGTCCAGGTAAGACCATTATCCTCAGTCTCCCAACTCTCTGCGATTGCCGGTGTCAGCTTGCCATACTCATCTGCCTCTACAAGACCATCATACAGATTAGTAAGTACATTCGTATCGCTCATCAGCTGAGACTGTAAAATGTTCCAAGTTTCAATCTCTCTTGACTGAAGCTCATAATCATACAGATCCTTAATCTCGTCTGCCATTACCGGCGCTGCTGATACGGCAGCCATTGCAACTGCTGTAAGGACAGCTGCTGCTTTTCTCGTCTTTTTCATACTTTTTTCTCCTTTTGATGATATGACTTAGTCGCTCTTCTTAGTGTCATTCCCTATTAATGTCAAAATACCTTTATGAAGAGTGCTCATGCTGCAGGTATAAAAACAATCTATGTCTCTATCACTTTAAATCAACATAGTGTTTTCTTTAAAAAAATTTTCCCACCGCAAAACCATATGAAGTGAGGTACCTGTTTGATGCATACTGTTACTATAAACCTATTATACTCATTCGTCAATCTCAAAATTTAATATATTTTGTAACTATTCAGAGCCATGCAAAATTGCTTTCTGTGAATGCTTGCATTCAGACAGAATAGCAATTTTATATGGCG
>NZ_JAJEQN010000090.1:0-2351 GCF_020687335.1 Anthropogastromicrobium aceti | reverse complement strand
CCAAAGTCCTTGCGATGTACGCAGGCACTAGAACTCCGTCAATGGAACCCCAGTGGCTTGCCGCTGGGTTAAGTCAGGCTGCTAAAGAGACCCCGCCGCAGCATGTTTGAAAAAAACGGCATATTTTGCAAAAAAGTAATTTATAAAAAAATAGGGATTGCATTTTAGAAAAAAAGAATTATAATGATAATATCATTTAAGCAAGCAAAGGTGTTTGTAAAGCATTTTTGCCTATTTTTTTGCGCTTCAACACTAGAGCGTGTTTGTTGTTTTTTCTTTGAGAAAATGGAGGAAAAGAGAATGAAAACATTAGGATATTATAATGGAAAATTTGGCGAGCTGGACGAGATGAGCATTCCAATGAATGACAGAGTATGCTGGTTCGGAGATGGGGTTTATGACGCAGGGCTGTCAAGAAACTATAAAATTTTTGCATTGAATGAACATATCGATCGTTTATTCAACAGCGCCGGACTTCTGGATATCAAAGTGCCTGTGACAAAAGCAGAACTGGCGGACTTGCTCCAGGAAATGGTAAACAAAATGGATACCGGAAATCTGTTTGTTTATTATCAGGTAACAAGAGGTACCGGCATGCGTAACCATGTATTCCCGGAAGGAAAGGCAAATTTGTGGATTATGTTAAAGCCGGCAGAAATCGCGGATGGGACGAAGCCAATTAAGCTGATTACAGCAGAGGATACGCGATTTTTCCATTGCAACATCAAGACGTTGAATCTGATTCCGTCTGTCATGGCAGCTGAGAAGGCAAAAAGAGCAGGGGCGGAAGAGTGTGTATTTTACAGACCGGGAAAGCGGGTTACGGAGTGCGCGCACAGCAACTGCCACATCATTAAGGACGGCAAACTGATTACAGCGCCGACAGATAACCTGATTCTGCCGGGAATTGTAAGAGCTCATCTGATTAAAGCATGTAAAAAGCTTGAAATTCCGGTGAGTGAGACTCCATATACTCTGGATGAAATGTTTGATGCAGATGAGGTTCTTGTTACAAGTTCAAGCAAGCTCTGCATGTATGCGAATGAACTGGACGGGAAGCCGGTTGGAGGAAAGGCACCGGAACTTCTTGAGAAAATCCGCAAAGAAATCATGGATGAATTTATGACGGCAACCAACTAATCGGTACAAGACTTGTTTTGGATGCTGAATTGGAGGATTTGGTATGAATGGAGCAAAGGACATCCGCTCCTATGGATATAAGGTAGGAAGCATTCCGTGCGGGAAGGCAAACTTGATTACCGATGTGCCGGGAGTGAAGGTCGGGCACTGTACGGTGGAAGAAAATGGTCATAAAACCGGCGTGACGGCTGTTATCCCGTGCGATGGAAATGTTTTCGTAAAGAAACCGGTTGCCAGTGTGTTTACATTAAATGGATACGGGAAGACAGCAGGAACGATTCAAATTGAGGAACTCGGTGTGATAGAGACACCGATTTGCCTGACTAATACCCTGAACGTTGGAAAGGTTTCGGATGCATTGGTTGAATATACGATACAGAAATGTGCAGGGGATCACATCAAAGTGCGAAGCATCAATCCGGTTGTAGGAGAAACGAATGATTCTTTAATCAATCCGATCCAGGAGCGTGCAGTGGAAGTGCATCACGTTATTCAGGCTTTAGAAAGCGCTTCTGAAGCGTTTGAACAGGGGTGCGTGGGCGCGGGACGGGGAACCGTCTGCTGTGGTTTAAAAGGTGGCATTGGTTCGTCTTCGCGGGTGCTGGACTTTGCTGGAAAAACATATACGCTTGGAGCTTTGGTTCAGTCCAATTTTGGTCGTATGGAGGATCTGATGATCTGCGGTCAGCCGGTTGGAAACAGAATCGCGCAGGAACTGCACCCGAAGAACTCAAAGGACGAAGGATCGATTATGATTATAATCGGTACTGATATTCCGCTTTCTGCGCGTCAGTTGAAACGTGTATTAAAACGCGCGGCCGTTGGACTTGTCCGGACCGGTTCTTATATGGGACATGGAAGCGGAGATGTTTTTATTGGATTTACAAACGAAAATTATCTTCCGGCAGCAGGAAAAGAGAAACTTCTTTCGATTTCGTGCTTTCCGGAAGACCGGCTGGATCTGGTTTTCCGGATGGCTGCGGAATCAGTAGAAGAAGCAATCTGCAATTCATTGATTTATGCGCATCAGGAAACCGGAGTCGATGGAAAAATTTATCATTGTCTCAGCGAATTTTTGCCAGAGCGTGTTTGAAAAAGGCTTTCTGCAAGATGTGCGTCACAATTTGTGGAGAATGGGGGTGCGGACGCTTTCTTGGACCTGAATTAAGCAATTCCAAGACTGCGTCTATACTCCATCGGACTCAAACCCC